>CAYMUD010000051.1:5727-8314 GCA_964393495.1 uncultured Clostridia bacterium
CCTTTTGAAGACTATAAAAAAATACACAATGCTGGAGCTATTTTTCTAGGAGAATTTTCTCCAGAACCTGTGGGAGATTATTTTGCAGGACCAAATCATACATTACCAACAAGTGGTACTTCTAAATTTTCATCTCCTTTAAGTGTTGATGATTTCATAAAGAAAACATCCTTAATTTATTATAGTAGAGAATCACTTGAAAGTTCTAAAGATCATATTATAAGATTCGCAGAAAATGAAGGTTTAACAGGACACGCTGAATCTATAAAAATAAGATTTAAGGAGTAAAAAATGATTGATATTAAAGAGAGTTTAAAAGATATTGTTCCATATAAGGTAACGGATAAACCTTATGATATAAAATTAGATGCAAATGAAGGCTGTAATTATATGTTGAATTCAAGGTTGAATTTAAATAATTTAAATCCTCAACGCTATCCGGACAGTGATGCTAAAGAGCTTAGAGAAAATATGGCCGAATACTACGGATGTAAAATGGAAAATATATTAGTAGGAAATGGTTCTAGTGATTTACTTCTTACTACTATAAATGCCTTTTGTAAAAACAAGGAGAAGGTTATGACATTTGATCCTTCATTCAGTATGTATGGTATTTATTGTAAATTATCAAATATTAAACATACTACTATAAAATCAAAAGATAATTATAGTTTTAGCCTTGAAAATATTATAAATAAGTATTTAATTGAAAAACCAAAGATTCTTCTTATATGTAATCCTAACAATCCAACGGGATCATATATAAAAAAATCTGATATAATCAAGATATTAGAAAAAGTAGAAGATACTATAGTGATAATGGATGAAGCATATATAGAATTTGGAGGAGAATCCACAGTAGATTTAATCAATGAATATGAAAACTTAATAATAATGAGAACTTTATCAAAAGCCTTTGGCTTAGCAGGTCTGAGAATTGGTGCCTTAATTTCTAATGAAAATATGGTAGAAAATTTATGGAAAGTTAAATTACCTTACAATCTAAATTCCGCATCTCAGCTACTTGCTAATCAAGCTTTTCAAAATATAGAAATAATTAATAACCATATAGAGTTAATAATTGAAGAGAGAAGTAGGTTAATTAAAAAATTGGAAGACATGGATTTTAAAGTATATCCTTCTATGACAAATTTCATTATGATAGAATCTAATATTAAAGATTTAGCCTCAAAATTAGAAAATAAAAAGGTATTAATTAGAGATTTTAATAAAGACATAAAAAACCACTATAGAATTACAGTAGGAAGTAGAGAAGACAATAATTATCTTATAAAAATATTAAAGGAGGTAAAGAATGAGAGTAGGTAAAGAAGGAAGAAAAACTAATGAAACTGAAATAACTGTAAAAATCGAACTAGATGGCAATGGAGAAAGTAATATTGAAACAGGAATTGGGTTTTTTGATCATATGCTTGAACTTTTAGCTTTTCATGGGCACTTCAATTTATTGGTTAAAGCAAATGGAGATTTAAATGTTGATACTCATCACACTGTAGAAGATATAGGACTTACCTTTGGTAAAGCATTTTTAAAAGCATTAGGAGATAAAAAAGGAATTAATAGATATTCACATATCTATATTCCTATGGATGAAGCTTTAAGTAGAATTGTATTAGATATAAGTGGAAGGCCCTACACCTCATATAAAGTTAATTTAAAAGATTATAAATTAGGAGATATGGAAACTCAGAGTTTCAAAGAATTTTTTGTTGCCTTTTCAAACGAATGTAAAACGACCCTCCATATAGAGAGTATTTACGGGGAAAATGATCATCATATTATAGAGTCAATTTTCAAAGGATTTGGAAGGGCCTTAAAAGAATCAGTAAAAATAACCTCAACAGATACACAATCAACAAAAGGAGTGTTGTAATGAACATTATAATTGATTACGGCTTAGGTAATTTAAATTCTGTACAAAGAGGATTTGAAAGAGTTGGTATGGAAACTAAAATTTCCAGTGATGTTGATGAAATAAGAAATAGTAAAAGCCTAATACTTCCTGGAGTAGGAGCTTTTAGAGATGCAATAAACCTACTAAGGGAAAAAAATTTAAAAGACCTTGTAATTGAAGAAGCTCAAAATGGAAAGTATCTGCTTGGTATATGCTTAGGTATGCAGCTTCTTTATGAAAAAAGTTTTGAAAATGGAGAGTATGATGGCTTGGGTTTATTAGAGGGAAATATCAAAAAATTTGATATTAGCTTAAAAGTTCCTCACATGGGATGGAATACTTTAAAAATACAGAAAGAAAATTCTATAGTAAAAAACATAGATGATGGTAATTATGTTTATTATGTTCATTCATACTATGCTCAAGGTAGGGAAAAAGATCTTGTAGCATATTCAGAATATGAAGTAAAGGTTCCTGGTATAGTTAATAGGGATAATATATATGGTATTCAATTCCACCCTGAAAAAAGCGGTACAGTAGGACATAATATACTAAAAGCATACAAGGAGATTATAAAATGAAAATTTTTCCAGCTATAGATATAAAAGACAACAAGGCAGTTAGACTAAAACAAGGAAAATTCAATGAAGTTACAGTTTATTCTGAAAAACC
>CAYMUD010000052.1:0-8302 GCA_964393495.1 uncultured Clostridia bacterium
TCTTCAGTAGTTCCAAATATTATGTATTCATTAAGAAGAGCTGTAGAAAAATATCTGTGCCTAAAACCTATCATTGTAGGACCTGGTAGCAAAACAGGACTGGCCATAAAAGCAGAAAACCCTAAAGAAGTAGGTGCTGATCGTATAGTAGATTCAGTTGCTGCTTATGAAATTTATGGTGGGCCAGTTATAGTAATCGATTTTGGTACTGCTACTACATATGATGTAGTGAATGAAAAGGGAGAATTTGTAGCAGCTATCACATCGCCAGGTATCCAAATTAGTGCTGATGCTCTTTGGAGCAAAGCTGCCCAACTTCCAAATATTGCAATTGAAAAACCCAAAAGTATACTAGCCAGAAATACAATAACTAGTATGCAGGCAGGACTAGTATACGGATATATCGGACAGGTAGAATATATCGTAAAAGAAATAAAAAAAGAGTTGAATATGGATTTTATAAAGGTAGTAGCAACAGGAGGACTGGCCAATATTATATACGGCGAAACTAAATATATAGATGACTACGACATGCTTCTCACCATGCGAGGCCTTAAAATTATTCACGAAAAAAATCGACCAGATAAATAAAAACAAGAAAAAGCACAAATACAAAGATAGCAAGGTCAAACCTTGCTATCTTTGTTAACTGAAGGAGTTAATATGAATTTAGTTAAAAATTTTATTCAATACTATAAACCACATAAAGGATTATTTTTATTAGATATGGCTTGTGCATTAGGCATAGCTACATTAAATCTTATATTTCCTATATTTTCTAGAACATTATTAAATAATTATATTCCAGATAGAAATTTAAGAGCATTAATTACAGCTTCATTAGTTATGTTTGTTTTATACATACTTAAAGGAGTCTTTTACTACATCGTAAACTACTGGGGTCACGTACTTGGAGTACGTATGGAATATGATATGCGAAAAAAACTTTTCGAACATCTTCAAATAATGGATGTAAGTTTTTTCGATAATAGGCGCACAGGTAAGCTTATGTCAAGAATTGTAAATGACCTTAACCTTATTGCAGAATTAGCCCACCACGGACCTGAAGATTTATTTCTATCTGTAATAATGTTTATTGGTTCCTTTCTTATTTTATTAACTGTTGAAGTTAAATTAACACTCATAATATTTGCCTTTCTACCTTTTATGCTTTGGTTTTCTATAGTAAAAGGTATAAAAATGAGAGGGAATTTCAGACAGGTTAGGAAAAAAATTGCTGATGTAAATTCCAATATTGAAAATAGTATATCTGGAGTTAGAGTTGCAAAATCTTTTACTAATGAAGAACATGAACTTGAAAAGTTTGATGAAGGTAATATACACTTTAGAAATTCAAAACAGAATGCTTACAAAACAATGGCTGAATTCCATACAGGAATTAATTTTTCAACTAACTTTTTAAATCTTTTAACTATTGCTTTAGGTGGATATTTCGTATACATTGGGAATATTAGCTACGGCGACTTAGTTGCATTCATTTTATATATAAATTTCTTTATGGAACCTATAAAAAGACTAACAAACTTTACACAACAATTTCAAGACGGTATGTCCGGATTTGAAAGATTTTTAGAAATTTTAGATATTCCACCTAAAATTAAAGATGTAAAAAAACCTACAGAACTTAAAGATGTAAAAGGCAATATTAATATAGAAAATGTATCTTTTGCATACGACGATGACGATGGATCTAAGATTTTACACAATATTGATATAGATATTGAAGCCGGAACTACAATGGCTATAGTTGGACCTTCCGGTGGAGGAAAGACAACCTTATGTCATCTAATTCCTAGATTTTACGATGTAACAAAAGGAAAAATAACAATTGATGGAATAGATATAAAAAACGCTTCAGTAAAATCTTTAAGGAAAAATATTGGTTTAGTACAGCAAAGCGTATTCTTATTTACAGGTACACTTAAAGAAAATATTAAATACGGAGACATAGATGCTACGGATGAAGAAGTAGTAGAAGCAGCTAAACAAGCAAGTATACACGAATTTATAATGTCTCTTCCTAATAGATATGACACATATATTGGAGAAAGAGGAGTTAAACTTTCTGGAGGTCAACAACAGCGTATATCTATAGCAAGGATTTTTCTTAAAAATCCGCCGATCTTAATTTTAGACGAAGCTACCTCAGCTTTAGATAATGCAACTGAAATACTTATACAAAAGTCTTTAGAAAGATTATCAAAAGGTAGAACTACACTAGTTATAGCCCATAGATTATCAACAATACAAAATGCAGATGAAATTATCGTTTTAACAGATAAAGGAATACAAGAAAGAGGAAATCACAAAACTCTTCTTAAGAAAGATGCTGTATATGCAAACTTATACAACTCACAATTTTCAAATTTTATGAATATTACTGAAGAATAAAAAAAACCAGGCTAGGCCTGGCTTTTTTATTCTTTATTTATTTTATCTTTACTTTCAATTAACAATCCTTTTTTATCCTTTTGTAAGGTTACCATCATATTATCTGATTTCTTTACTGTACCTCTCAAAATTTCTTCTGATAAAGCATCTTCTATTCTCTTTCTTATAGTTCTTTGAAGAGGTCTTGCTCCGAAGGTAGGATCAAATCCTTCTTCTGCTAAAAATAGCTTGGCATCTTCATCTACCTCTATAGTAATCCCTAATTCTTCAAGTCTTTTCTGTAAATTTGCAATCATTAGGTTTACTATTTCTTTTATATTTTCTTTATTTAATGAATGGAAAACTATTGTTTCATCAAGTCTATTTAAAAATTCAGGTCTAAATGTATCTTTTAATTTGTCCATTACATTATTTTTCATTTTTTCATAGTCATCTTTTTCTTCGTCTTCCTGACTACTACTAAAGCCAAGAACATTCTGTTTTTTGATAGTACTTGCTCCTACATTAGAGGTCATAATAATTAAGGTGTTTTTAAAATTTACAGTTCTTCCTTTTGAATCCGTCAATCTTCCATCATCAAGAAGTTGAAGTAGAATATTAAAAACATCTGGATGAGCTTTTTCTATCTCATCAAATAATATAACAGAGTATGGTTTTCTTCTAACCTTTTCAGTAAGCTGTCCTCCTTCGTCAAAGCCAACATAACCAGGAGGCGATCCTACTAATTTAGAAACCGAATGTTTTTCCATATATTCAGACATATCTATTCTGATTAAAGCATCTTCATCTCCAAATATAGCTTCTGCTAAAGCTTTCGTCAGCTCTGTCTTACCCACTCCTGTAGGTCCTAAAAATATAAATGAACCTATAGGTTTCTTAGGGTCTTTTAAACCTACTCTAGCCCTTCTAATAGCTCTTGATACCGAGTCTACAGCCTGATGCTGTCCTACAACTCTTTTATGTAGTGTATCTTCTAAATGTAAGAGTTTGTCGGATTCTACTGTATCCATTTTTTCTACAGGTACTCCAGTCCATGAAGATACTATCTCAGCAATATCTTCCTCATTTATACTACCTTCATTTGAGGATTTCTTCTCATTCCAATTTTTTCTCTTTTCCTCTAATTGTTTTTTCAATTCTTTTTCTTTATCTCTTAATTCTGCTGCTTTTTCAAAATTTTGTGTATTTATAGCTTCATCTTTTTGTTTCTTAATATCTTCTAATTCTTTTTCTAATTTATTTAAATCCGATGGTGCTGTTGATTGCTTTAGTCTTGCTTTTGAAGAAGCTTCATCTATTAAGTCTATTGCCTTATCAGGTAAAAATCTATCGGAAACATATCTGTAAGATAATTTTGCTGCTGCATTTATAGCTTCTTCGGTTATTTTTACTTTATGGTGAGCTTCATACTTATCTCTTAAACCTTTTAGAATAGCTATAGTATCTTCAACGGTTGGTTCTTTTACCAATACAGGCTGAAATCTTCTCTCTAAAGCTGCATCTTTTTCAATATGTTTTTTATATTCATCAATAGTTGTTGCCCCAACAGCTTGTATTTCTCCTTTAGATAAGGCAGGTTTCAAAATGTTAGATGCATCTATAGCACCTTCCGCACCTCCAGCACCTATGATTGTATGCATTTCATCAATAAATAAAATTATATTGCCGTCTTCTTTTATTTCATCAATTACATTTTTAAGTCTTTCTTCAAATTCTCCTCTAAATTTAGAACCTGCAACCATACCGGATAAATCCAATGTAATAACTTTTTTATTTTTAAGCAATTCAGGTACGTTTCCTGCCTGTATTTCCTGGGCTAAGCCTTCTGCTATAGATGTTTTTCCTACTCCAGGCTCTCCAATCAACACAGGATTGTTTTTAGTTCTTCTGCTTAAAACCTGAATAACTCTCTGAATTTCTTTTTCTCTTCCAATTACAGGATCTAACTTATCTTCTTTGGCTAAATCATTTAAATTTTTACCATATTTTTCTATGTTTTTCATTTTTTTACCTTTTTTATCTTGCTGTGGTTTTGGATAATTTGATTCATTATCTCTTTCATTTAATGATTTCATTACTACTTTTTGGACTTCTTGAGGATTTATTCCTTTATTCTTAAGTATTAAAGAAGCTACTCCTTCACCTTCCGCCATTATGCCTAATAGTATATGTTCAGTACTTATCAAAGACTGATTTAACTGTCTTGCAAATTGGCCTGCTAGTTCAAATATTGTTTTAGTCCTAGGTGATACATTTAAATAATTTGTTTGTGATCTCCCTTTACCTGTTATATTAATAATTTTTTCTTTAACATCTTCATAATCGATATTTCTATCTCTTAGTATCTTTCCTGCCAAACCTTCTTCTTCTTTTATTAATCCTAAAAGCACATGTTCGGTACCCAGGATATTGTGATTCATGTTTTTTGCTTCCTCTTGAGCTATATTTAAAGCTCTTTGGGCGGATTTACTTAATCCTTTGTTTATCATACTTATTCACTCTCCTCATTAAATCTTCTTCTTATGATTTCTGCTCTTTTTATATCTCTTTCTCTTCCCATTAATTCTTGTCTAGATTCAAACTGAATATTCATAGGCTGTATTTCAACAAATAGTTTGTTGAAATTAACATTTTTATATTTTTTAATTAAATCTAAATCTACACCAAGTTTTACCAAGGATAGTAACTTAACAGCCTCATCTGTACTTATTATTTTTGCATTTGTTAATACTCCGTAAGATCTATGGACTCTATCTTCAATTTCTAGTTTATTTTCATCTAGCAAATACTGCCTTGCCTCTTTTTCTTTATTTACTATTTGGATAGCTATCTTTTCTACTTTTTCCATTATTGTTTTTTCATCGTTTCCTAAAGTAGTCTGGTTTGAAATTTGAAATAAATTACCTAGAGATTTTGATCCTTCTCCGTAAACTCCTCTCACTGATATTCCAAATTTAGAAATAGTGTTTAATAACCTTTCCAACCTTCCCGTCATTACTAGTCCCGGCAAATGAATCATTGAGGATGCTCTTATACCAGTTCCTAAGTTAGTAGGACATGCAGTTATATACCCAAATTGTTTGTGATAAGCATATTCTAATTTTTCATCTAGGATAGAATCTAATTCATCAGCTTTTTTTAAACACTCTTTTAAATTTAATCCACTGCTTAAAATTTGAAGTCTTAAATGATCTTCTTCGTTAATCATTATAGATATTTTTTCATCATTACTCATTATAAATCCACTTATTCCTTGATTTTTTATTAATGCTGGACTAATTATATGTCTCTCAATCAGCATCTTTTTCTCAAGATTTGGTATGCTTGAAGTTTTAAAGTGGGAAAATTTTTTGCCGTAAATATCGTTAGATTTTATTATTCCAGATATTTCTTCATATATTTCCTCTGACTCTTTTTTATCTAAAATAATAGGAAATTTATGTTTTTTCAAATTTCTAGCATATCGTATTCTACTGCTTACTACAATATCCTTCTCTATTCCACTTTCATCCATCCACTTAATCAATTTTATCCCTCCCTGTTTTCCAGAGATTTAATTTTATCTCTTAATTCTGCTGCTTTTTCGTAGTTTTCAACTTTTATAGCAACTTGTAATTCTTTTCTTAAAGTTTGAATTTCATTTAATTCTGTACTTTCTCCAGCTGATTCTTGTCTGGGATATTTACCTTTGTGCCTTCTATGACCGTGAATATTTTGTATTAGTGGTTCAATTTCATCCTTAAATGCAGTTATGCATTCACTACATCCAAATTTACCATATCTTTTAAACTGTTCGTAGGTCATACCGCAGTTTGGACATTTGTATTCTACATCTGGTTCTTTCAAAGAAAATTCTCCGAACATATCCGATAAAAAATTTTCAATATGAAACTCTGGATTTATTCCTGCATTCTCTCTAGCACAGTCTTTACATAAGTGCATCTCTATTTTTTTTCCATTTATTATTCTAGTAAAATGTACAGTCGCTTTATTTTTATGACATTTATCACACAACATTTTATCAACTCCTATTATTGTGTTTTACTACAGCTAAAAGACTCTCCTTTAATATCTTTGCTCTTACCGGGTTTTTGTTTTCCGATGGGATTAAAGATAAAGCTCTATCGCTAATAGCTCTTTTGATTATCTGAGATTCTCTTTCTGTAATTATATTTTTACTAAATAAGTGATTTAATATATCGTAAGCTTTAAATTTTGTTAGACTATCACCTATGCTTCTAGTTATAAGATCATCTATCTGTTTATCACCTTTCATTTTAAGTTCGAAAATCTTTATAGAACCTCCGCCGCCTCTTCTACTTTCAACTATATATCCCTTATTATCCTTAAATCTTGTAGTTAGTACATAAGTTATTTGAGAAGGCGCACAGTCGAACTGTTGAGCTAATATATTTCTCTGAATTTCAATCATATTGTTTCCGGTTTGTTTTAACATATCTTTCAAAAATTCTTCTATTTCTTCACTTTTCTTTACCATACTCTGCACCCCTCATATAAGGTTTGACTTTGACTTTCTTTGACTTTTAATTAATTATAACACAGTTGTAAATATTTTCAATAAAAAGTTATAATTTTGTACAAACTAATTTAATCTTTTACTAACTTCCTTGTTATAAATATACCCAATACTGACAGTAATATAATGTAATAAAACAGATAATTATAGCTTCCAAGATAGTCTAGTATAATTCCAGAGGAAGCTACTCCTATAAGTGCCCCTATGCCGTATGCTGTAAAAACTACTCCATAATTTTCACTATAATTTTTTATACCGAACATTTTTATGGTAGATGTTGGAGCTATAGCCAACCATCCTCCTAAATTCAACCAATAAATCGAAAAAGATATTCCATATAATACTCTGCTTCCTTCTCCACTTATAAGCATAAGTATTGAAGCTGATAGTATCAATAAATAGGATACAAACATTGTTTTTCTTGAGGATATATTATCTGTTAGCCAACCAAATATAGGTCTTCCGATACCATTAAATACTGCAAATAATGATATGTAAAATGCAGCATTCACCGGAGATATTCCTATTAAATCATTTCCTATCATACTTGTAAGTCCTATAAGTGTTAACCCAATCATTGTACCTATAGTAAAATTTATGTAAAGACCTTTGAAGGTTGAAGTTTTTAGCATATCCGCTGTTTTTATATCTATTTGGTAGCCTTTATTTTTAGTTTGCCCTGTTGTTTTGTAAACTTGTTTTTCAGAAGGAAATTTAAGAAGAAATCCTAAAAGAGGTATAGCTATCCCAAAGAAAATTCCCAATATTAAAAATGTTTTTTCAAGTCCAAAATTTTCAATAAGAATTCTAGCAGCTGGTGCTGTAATAAATGGAGATAATCCAAATCCTAAAAGAACCAATCCTACAGCAAATCCTTTTGTCTTTGGAAACCACTTAGCAACTACCTGCATAGGTACACCATATATAATACCTACTCCAGATCCAATAATTACACCGTAGCTTATCGTTAAAACAAAAATATTCGATGCTGTTGATGAAAGAATCCAACCAGCAGATATTACTAATCCACCTATAGCTATTACTTTTCTTGGTTTCATTTGACTCAATACTCTCCCTGAAAAAAACATAAAAAGTGCATAAAAAGCAAGAGATATCATATATGGCAATCCACTTAAAGTCGTACCTATATCGTAATTCTTTTCTATAGACTCTCTAAATACTCCGTATGAGTACACAGTACCAAGAAACATCATAATAACTATTCCAATCAAAACATAAATCCATTTTCTATAATTATTTTTTTTCTTATTTTCTTTATTTACCATAATCCATCCCCTCATTTTTATATAAATAAAAAAGCAGACTCAATAAAACAAAAGTGATTTATGAGTC
>CAYMUD010000053.1:0-8238 GCA_964393495.1 uncultured Clostridia bacterium
AATGGAGAGATACCTATTTCCATAGGAGGAAATCCTAAAGTAGCAAGCTTTCCTTATAAGGAGAAGTTTAAAAATGATGAATATACTTATACTTTAACATTAAAGCTTGTAGATGATTTAGATATTCCTTGGGGAAGAAAATATGAAGATAATAGGATTCCTAAGATTTCAGTATGTGCTAAGGTTAGAAATACTGGATACGAAGATATCCAAGAAAACCAACTATTTGCATGGGCAGAAGGAACTCATCAATTTGAAGTTAACTCCGGATGGTACCTAAACTATGCAGTAGTTCATCCTAAGACTGGGCATTTTATAGATAGTCCGGTGGAAGGTGTAAACTATAAAACACCTACTGCAAGAGGAAAAACCGATGAAGGAGGAGCCTTCGAATACATAGAAGGAGAAGATGTAGAATTCTTCATAGGAGATACGTATATAGGTAAGGCAAAAGCTGCTCACAAGATAACTCCTTATGATATTTTCAATACTACCGACAAAGACGATGAAAGAGCAGTAAATATGGCCATGCTTCTCCAAAGTTTTGACAGTGATGGAGATACTAAGTCGGGAATAAAAATAACCGACAATGTAAGCAATGCTTTTAATGAAGTAGTAGAGGAATATGATATTGAAGAAATCGGTTTTGAAGATACCGAATTAGTTCAACTATTAATAACAGAAACTGATAGCAGAACGGGAAATAATTTAATAATTGTATCTCAAGAAGAAGCAAAACAAAATCTTAAAGACAATACAGACAGTGATATGTTTAGAAAAAATGTATCCAAAACAGAAGAAACTGTAAATACTAAGGCAAAATTAGAACTTATGCAAGGATACGTTCCTTCACAGAAAGCCAACGGCGACCTTGTAGATTTAAACTATTATTCACAAATTTTAGATGAAAACACTGGAGAATATATAGAGGAGCTAATTGAAACAAGGACAGAAGCTAAGCCTCTTATAACAGTTTATACAGATGAAATTCAGGGAACTGGAGCTTCTGATGTATTTGCAGCAGTATCGAGAGATGAGGGAGCTACTTGGAAAATAACTAATATTTCCAAGTCCGCGGATAAGTCATCTTTTAAACTTGCTAATGGAGAAGATTTTCCTGGAGATGTAAGAAAACCTCAGATTAGAGTTAAAGGTAACCGTATTTTAATATCTTGGTCATCTACCTACGCAAGAACAGGAAAACCAACCTATGCAATAAAAGTAGGAGATGATCCCGAATCTGAAGGTTACTATACTTACGATGATCCATACTACGAAGAAGATGTATGGGGTGTGTCGGGACCCCAGAGATCCTTGGACTATACAGACCTTGGATATCCAGAAGTAGGAGAGATACCTTTTAGTGTAGTATGGACCTGTAGAGGATTAATAGAAGAGGAAACTGGAGAAATAGTCTGGTACAAACCGGAAAGACTAACCTCTGGTAGAAGAGATGTATGTCAGATAATGATGGAAGGTGCTGAAGATGTAGGTTTTGCAGTAGTATGGCAGGAAGATCCTGAAGGATTACGTCCTGGTGAACAGGCTGGCCCTGGCGAAGGATGGAGCGGTGCTACAACAAACCATAAAACAGATATATGGTATTCATTTATAAAATGGAATGATTTTTTAGATATAGATGAAAATTATATAAATAAGGGAGCTTCCAGTCAAAAAGAAGAAGAAAGTGAAGACGATGAAGTATTAACTGGAAGACCAAAGGCACTTATTCCTTTCAAATTACCGGTAAGATTATCCGATAACGATACGGTTAATTTTGACAATATGAATGTAACTTCCAGTGCTATTAATTTAGATGGATTAGCGGAAGGAGAATATGCAGATGTAGATGCTGGCGAATTTGAGCCTATTTTACAGGACGGTAGTGCTAAAGGAACTCATAAGTACGGATATGTAGATCTCAACGAATATTATCCATACCTTGGTGGAGAATACAGAATTACAGATAAACTTTCATATAAGATAAATAATCAAGGAGTAGATAAATATGTAGCAGTAACGGAAGATGGTAGACTTTTAGATGGTAATACTGGTGCATCAAGACCAAATATTAAAATACAAAAATACCAAAAACCTGATGGAACCTACAGCGGCTGGGCGGTAATATGCTACGAAGAAACTAAGGGGGTTGGTTCAGGACCTCCTGTAGATATGGATGAAGATGATACAACATCTGAATCATCCATTACAGTAGAAACTCAAGAAACAGAAATATCCGAAGGTTTTACAACCTTTAGTTTATACGGAGATGACAAGGCTTATAAGTTTAATAATGAAAAAGCTGAAGAAAGTATTTCTACTGAACCTTTGAGCACTTTAAAAGTAGAAGATAGGGAGTCTACCGGAGAAGGTGGAAACGACGATGGTGTGGGAGAACAGAGAGGTAAATATGCTTATGTACCGGATTTAGGTAAAAATGTTATATACCATACTTTTGATTTTTCTCAACCAGATCTTGTAAGCGGTGGAAAAATAATAAATCCACAGGTAATTGTGGATACAGAAGCAGAGATAGATTACTATACCAGAGATGAAGAATTAAATGGAGTAATAGTGGAAAATGGGATTCCATACCTATACCTTGTAGATGAAGAAGGAGAATTTTTGACAGATTGGGACGGGTCATATTTGCCAGCTTACGAAAATGCAAGAAGACCTAGATTTATAATTCAAGGTAAGAGTGCTGCGATAGCTGGAAAAGGTCTATATGAAAATGGCACAGTTATGGTAATGGTTTATAAAATGGGTGAAGATGGTAAAGGAAGACCGAGTGACATTTATATGCAAAGATGGGAAGTATGTAAAGATGATAAAGGAAATCCATATAATCCAGAAAATAGAGCTAAGGTAATTGATGAGGATGGTAATGAGACTGATGAAATCGAAAATGTAAATATAAGCAGTGTTTCAATTACTGATTTTGACAATGGAGATGCTGGATGGATAATTAATGAAGATAGAGGAAGTAGCAATAAAGAAGAAGATTCAAGTAATGGAAAAGGCTTGAGTCAAGGAGAAGGTTTTAAAGTTCTTCACTGGGATCAAACTGAAGAAAATTTTGCAGATAATTCTTTCCTTAATCCTTACGATGATGCAAGAGCTCACAGAGGCATAATTAGAGGAGATATGCTTGCTATAGCCTATGACTGGACTCCAAACTGGGCAGCAGCAAGAAACGGAAACGATATATATAACTTATATGTAAGAAGGTCCTTCGACGGTGGAAAAACTTTCACTACAAATCCAGATGGAGATGGAGTAGAACATATAAATACATACAAAATACAGCTAGGTGACGGATCTGGCAGTGAAGATAGGGATTATGAACCTAAGATAGAAGTTGTAACAACCTATGGAGCTTTTGAATTTGAACCGGCAAGAAACCTATCTCAACTTACCAACAACAAAGAATCAGTTATAGAACCTAGATTAGTAGGTAATCCTCCAAATATTAAAAATAGTTCTGGAGGAATATATCCAGAAGATGAAAGAGATGTAAATGTATTTTGGGTAACCTTCGGTACATCTACAAATCCTGGCAAAAAATCAACAGAGGATAAAGAACCTCTAGATCTTTACTACAGCTTTACCGATGACTTTGGTGATACTTACTATACTGTGGAAAAAATTCCAAATCCAGATAGCAAAGGTAAATATCTACAGAACCATGAAGAAGGAGAAGAGGAAGTTTGGGACTGGTTGGCTAAAGATACCGGAAATAAAGTAGCAGCTCAAGCAGAATGTCAAATAAGAATGCCCCCAAGTGGAAAAGTACTATATGCAGTGTGGAATGAAGCAGGAGAAAAATTAAGCGACGTAATGTTTAGAAGAATTATTCCAAATGGAGTAGTTATTGGAAGTGAGGTTCAAGTAATAGATACTTCACCACCGGTAATTACAATTAATGGTGTAAATGATGGCGATGTAGTAAATGAAGATGTAAATATACAGATTACCTTAGATGAACCAGGTTCTTGGATAGCTGAACTGACTTATGATGGAACCATAGAAACCTTTGAAAAAAGCTTCAAAGTAGAAGAAGATGACGAATATATCCTTAAGGTAACAGCAGAAGACATTAATGGAAATACTAGCGAAAAAACTATAACATTTACTATAACTTCAGATGTGCCAAGTATTGAAATATTAGGAATAGATAACAATACTTATACAAATGAATCTGTAAGAATAACAATAGATACTAGTGGAGATAGTGAAGAAATACTAATGACTAAGGATGGAGAAATTCAAGATTCTAAAGGAAGATACAACTTAGATGAAGAAGGAAAATATAAGCTTAATGTAGTATCAGAAACTAAAGGATATAAAGCAGAAAAAAATATCACTTTTGTAATAGATAAAACTCCACCGAAAATTAGCGTAAAAGGTGTTGAAGACGGCAAATCCTACTTAGGAAGTGCAAAACCTTTGGTTGAAATTACAGATAACTTAAGTAGTAAGTTGAATAACTTGGAAATTAAATTAAACGGTAAAGATTTCTTGTCATCAACAAAAATTACAAAAGCAGATAATTACAATCTTAATGTAATAGCAGAGGACGAATCAGGTAATCTATCAGAATTAACACTAGACTTTACAGTTAAGGAAAAAAGAGATAATCCTGCAAGTAGAGAATTAACATTAAATGATAGAGAAGTTCCTGAATCTGAACCTCAAGAATTTTCAGGAAGTTTAGTACAGGAAGAAGGTAAATCTTCAGTGATTACCGGATTTAATTTAACTATATTAATACCAGAAGATACTTTTACTGAACCTGTAGATTACACTATAACAAAACTTCAAGAACAAGGGTACGGAACTAGAATATTAAGAATAGGAGATGATGCATACGATATTATCTTTATGGACTCAAATGGAAATGAAATCAATGAATTTCCAAAAGGTATAGAGTTAATATTTGAATACGATGAAACATTAATACAACAAGGCCTAAGTGAAGAAGATATAAAAATTCTATACTACGACGAAGATTTAGAAATGTGGATAGCAGTTCCTTGTGAAATAGATACTGAAAACAATACAGCGTCTGCAACAGTATACCATCTTTCTACATACTCCACAGCACTATATCCAAATTTCCCTAAACTGCTGGATTCCAGAGGACATTGGTCTGAAAGAATTATATACAAATCAGTCAGCATGAATATATGCTGTGGAGATCAAAAAGGGAACTTTAATCCTGATAATTACATTACAAGAGAAGAAATGGCAAAAGTATTGGTAAATGCCTTAGAATTAGAAGAATATAGTGAGTCTCAAATTAAAGACATAGATGATGTTGCTGAATGGGCTAAGGATTATGTAAGAAAAGCAGTAGCAGCAAATGCTATGGAATTAGATCAAAATGGAAACTTTAATCCAAAGGAATTTGCTACAAGAGAGCAGGCATTAAATTCTGCAGCAAATGTATTCCTTCTTAAAGATACAGATATAGAACTTCAATATGGTGATTTAGAAGAAGTTCCATTATACTTAAGAGAAACTTTAAGAAAGCTCACAGGAGAAGCTATTGTAAATGGATATCCTGATGGTACATTCAAAATAAGAAATAACATAAGAAGGTGCGAATTTATAAAAATAATAGCAAAATATTTAGATAAATAAGGTAAGGAGGAAAAATAATGTTAAGTAAAAAAAGTATTTTATACTGGACTCTAGTTGCTGTATTAATCCTTTCCTTGATTCCCATGAGCATTTTTGCTCAAGGAGGAAATGAAGACAGCGGAGGAGGTCAAAGTGGTGGAAATGAAAAACCCGACATTAGGATAACTACTTTTAAACCAAAGGAAGAAACAGAATACCAATGGACATTAGATGGAAGTTTTACTCAATGGCAAGCAGATAATGAAGTTTTCTTTACAGATCTAACAGTAGAAGGAGAAAGAGAAAAAGTAAAAGATGAGCTTAGTATTGAAGTAGAAGGTGAATTAAGTTTAGATGCATCAGAGAAACTAGTAGTTCAACTTGGATATTCTACAGACGAAGAAGCTTTTATAGTAGTGAAAGAATTTAAAGATATAACTTATTCAACTGTTGAAACTAGAGAAGAAATCAAAATAATATCCTTTGAATTTAGATGCGAGGATTTAGATAGAGAGTATTTTGATGAAGTTGAAAAATTCAGATTGCTGGTTCCTTATAAGATAAGCAGTGGGAATACAGGATATGTATTTGATACCAAAACTTTTGAACTGGAAGAACACGAAACTTATGCATATACGCAAGTAGAATCAGATATAGTAGATGTAGTAACTTCATACGGAGGAATATGCATACCTGAAGAAAGTGAATGGCTTTTTGATGAAGATGAAATGCCTTTAGGAGTTACTGAAAGTTTTACCATAGGAATTGAAATTCAATCAGATGATCCTGAATTACTTGAAGGAAAGATGGTAAAATTTAATGCCTATGCTTATCTTGAAAACAAAGAAGTATACAGCGTAAAATACGATGATGTGCTTGCTGAGTTAGAACTTGAAATACCTTCATTAAATTCTGAAAGCTCACCGGGTAAATCTGAAGAAGATCATGGAAAACCTGAAGATACTCCGGGAAACGGACCAGGACAAAACAGCGGAAATAATTCTGGAGAAGAAACAACAGATGAAGGTGAAGAGACTGAAGACAATGAAGAAAATAATCCTGGACAAGGTAATGACGGAGAGAATACAGGCCAAGGTAATGATGGAGAAACAGGAAATGAAGAACCAGGCCAAGGTAATGACGGAGAAACAGGAAATGAAGACCCAGGTCAAGGAAATGAAGAAATTATAGAAGATGAAATAATTCCACAAGGAATAGTTGGATTGTTTGGCTTATGGTTACCTCCAACAGAAGACAACTTCATCTTAGAAAAAAGCTGCAGCCAGATAAGATTCTGGGTTATGGAACAGCTTATGTATCCTAAAATATGGATATTTGAAGAGGATGATGTGCAGGTTTCAACAGGTGGTGCTTTAGTTTATAATGAAAAAGATTTACGACTTAATATTGGAACTAGTGAGTTGAAAACTAGTAAAGGGAATGGAAAACATTCAAAATCAAATATGGAAAACGGTGAGGGAGGATACTATAAATACAATCTTAAAGGTAGAAACTGTCCTAACCTTACTGAAGGAAGATATATATTAATGATAATGAATGACATAGAAGAAGAGACAGTTCCTGTATATTTTTCAGAAGGAGTACCAGCAATGCTCCATTTCAGTGTTTCAGATAACTTAGATATAGAAATAAAATATAGAAATCAAACAGACAACACTGATGCCCGAAGATCCAATATAGGAAGCAGTAGATAAATATAAGATAAATTCAAAAAATGCAGGAATAAAAAACCTGCATTTTTTTATGAAGAGATGTATAAAGATGCAACTGATGGGTAAATATACAATAAATAAATTCAATATCTTAAGGAGGATATAAAAATGACTAAAAAAATATTTTCGATTATATTAGTACTTTTAATGATGATGACTTCTGTGATGGTATATGCAGAAGAAAGTACAGTAGTAGAAATAGCGGTAAATGATGGAAACTTTACAACTTTGGTAGCAGCACTTCAAGAAGCTGAATTAGTCGATACATTATCAGGAGAGGGACCATTTACAGTATTTGCACCAACAGATGATGCATTTGCTGATTTGTTAGCTCAGCTTGATATTACAGCTTCAGATTTATTAAATCATCCACAATTAACAGATGTGTTATTATACCATGTAGTATCCGGAAAGGTAATGTCAACAGACTTATCAGAAGGAATGGAAGCAGAAACTCTTAAAGGTGATAATATAACAGTTTCACTAGAAGGTGGAGTTTTTATAAATGACTCTGAAGTAGTAACTGCAGACATCGAAGGATCAAACGGTGTTGTCCATGTAATAGATGAGGTATTAGTACCTGAAGATTTCGTTTTGGAAACTGAGCCCGAAGAAACAGTAGTAGATATAGCTGTAAATAATGGAAGCTTTACAACATTAGTAGCAGCATTACAAGAAGCTGAATTAGTGGAAGCACTGTCAGGAGAGGGACCATTTACAGTATTTGCACCAACAGATGATGCATTTGCTGATTTGTTAGCTCAGCTTGATATAACAGCAGCAGATTTATTGAATCATCCACAATTAACAGATGTGTTATTATACCATGTAGTATCTGGAAAGGTAATGTCAACAGACTTATCAGAAGGAATGGAAGCAC
>CAYMUD010000054.1:0-3043 GCA_964393495.1 uncultured Clostridia bacterium
TCCTTTGGATAACCTTTTTCATCCCATCCAAAGTGTTGGTAGTAGTAATGTTTCATTTCAAGGAATTTATCTCTATCCATAGATACACCTTCTAATGCTCCATTTTCTAAAGGTTGATATAACCTTTTGGGTAGTTCTTCATAGACTTCATCTATACGAAGATCGTAGTTTAATTTTCTAGCAGCTGTAATACCTCTCTCTCCAACTTCCATACATTCTTCTGGAGTTACGTCCCATCCTGTTGATGCATTTATTAATTCTATAAATTTATCAATAGGCATTGATCCTCTTGGAGCTGGTATGAAGTCGCACATACCTACCATGTTTAAAAATCCCCACCACTTTTCCATAAGAGCATAAAAATCTGCCTTGTCTTTTCCATATGCCATCGGGTCAGCCGGTTTTTTAAGACCAAGCATTTTTACAGAGTCAAGCATAGGTCCTTCTTCTGTGATCATTGTGTCATGGGCTGCTTGCATATGGTCTGCTCCTGTAGGTGATACTGAATATCCTAGTCCTACTCCTATTTTTCCTCTAGGTTCATGCATTGGCAGCTCCTGTCCTTTTACATGCATTGCAAATACTTCTGATTCACCACCAAAGATTTCTGCTGATTTTTTTACTCCTTGTGAAAGCACCTTACCAAGACCTTTTTTCTCTGATATGTCTTTTATTAATTTTAATAAAGCTTCTTCGTTTCCAAAATTTAACTCTACTCCACCTGTGTATTCTTTATCTATAATTCCTTTTTCGTAACATTCCATAGCAAAGGAAATTGATACACCTGTAGATATAGTATCCAAGCCAAAATCATTGCACATTTCATTAGCTTTTGCTATAACATCTAAATTCCCTATACCGCACATTGATCCCATAGCTCCAATAGTTTCGTATTCCGGGCCTCCAAATTTTGGATCTACTTTAATATCTTCCTTATTTACTTCCACTACTCTTTTACATCTTACAGGACAAGCAAAACAGGCTCCTCTTTGAGTAAGTATAGTATTTGCCATAGTTTGTCCGGATATTTCTTTTGCTTTTTCAAAAGAACCATCTCTAAAGTTTCTAGTTGGAAGCATTCCTGATTTGTCAAGACTTTCAACTCCTGCTGCAGTTCCGTATAGATAAAGTCCTTTTGATAGTGGTTTATCCTTTTGATACTTTGCATACCATTTGCTTATTTCTGTTATTTTATCTTTATCTTTAAACTTGATTCCTTTTGTTCCTTTAATTGCTACTGCTTTAAGTTTTTTGCTTCCCATTACAGCACCCATACCGTTTCTTCCACAGGCGTGTTTTAGATCGTTTATAACGCAGGCATAATGCACCTGATTTTCTCCTCCTTGACCTATTTGGGAAAGTTTAATTCCTTTGTCCTTATTTTCTTCTTTTATGATGTCATTTACTTCACCATTGCCTTTTCCCCAAAGATGTGATGCATCTTTAATTTGAACTTTATCATCCTTAATGTATAGATATACTGGTTTTTCAGACTTACCCTCAACTATTATACCATCCCAACCAGCCTTTTTAAGCTCTGGACCAACAAATCCTCCTGATTCAGATATTCCAAATCCCTGTGTAATTGGAGATTTAGTACCCATTATCATCCTTGAAGTACCACCAGTTGGTATCCCAGTTGCTAATCCTGTCATAAAGTATAAAGGATTTTCTTCAGAATAAGGATCTGTGTTTTTATTTACACTATCCTTTAAATAGTGATAGACTAATCCTTTTCCACCCATATACTTCCTCATATTTTCTTCAGACAAATTTTCAATTCCAATTTCTCCTGTTGATAAATCGACTTTTAATATTTTTCCTGAATAACCGTAAGTCATAAAATCTCTCCTTTCCTTTAACCTCCACCAACAATAGGTAAAACTGTTAGTTTGTCTTGATTTTTTACTGTAGTATTTTTATCAACCTTTATTTCGTTTAAATAAAAATTCGCATATCCTAGGTTTTCTATTCCTATTTCTTCAAGTATTTCTATAACCTTCTTAGGCTCATTTAATTGAATTTCTATTTTACTTTCTTTATCTTTTCCTTTTAAAAAAACATCGCTTATTTCTATTATCAATATTCTTCTCCTTTTACTCTCTATTATAATTTTTACACCATATAAAATATATTATACAAGAAAAGCTATTTGTTTTCATTTAGTTTTTCTTATTTAAATGATATAATAATAATAAATCTTTATATTTTATTTTTTTGGGAGTTTATATTATGAATAAAAGAGCTCGTAATACAGCTATAGGAAATATATTTATTGTAATGATGGCAGTAGGAAGCTATGTAACCTTTAGCTTATATATATTGCCTTTAAGCGAAAGCTTAGGTGTTTCTGTAGGTAAAATATCTATTATGTTTAGTATTGCAGGAATTTCAGGTTTAATAACTTCCTTGTTTTTAGGCAAAATTCTTGATGCCTTCAACATTAAAAAAATAATTGTAGCCAGTGGAATAATGTTTTTTCTTTTTTTCTTTCTCCTTTCTACTGCAAAAAGTATCTGGTTTATTTATTTAGGAGGATTTTTTTCTGGATTTAGTCAAATTTTATCAGGTTATCCTATTGCCCAAGTATCTATAACTTGGTGGTTTAAGAAAAATACTGGAAAACTTATGAGTATGCTAAGTATCGGTGGGGGAATATCAGGAATTATAATGGTACAAGTTGTAGCCAATCTGCTTAAAAATGTGGGTTTACAAAAAACTGCATTTATACAGGGTTCATTTGTTTCTCTTGTGATTATTTTATCCGGATTATTTTTAATTTCTAATCATCCCAAAAAATACGGAATGAATGCTGTAGGAGATAAAAAGTCAAAAGAAACCGAAAAAATAAGAATCAATGAATTTAAGAAAGATGATGAAGGCTTTAGTAAGTTTAAAAAACAACCTGCTTTTTGGATGGTTTTAAGTGCTTCTTTCTTCATCGCTGTGAGTATTACTGGATTTGTAACCCACGCCTCTGTTTATTTTCAAAGTACTGGACTTGACGTAACTAAAGCTGCTTTATGCGTTTCTGCTTATAGTT
>CAYMUD010000054.1:3143-7788 GCA_964393495.1 uncultured Clostridia bacterium
CAAAGTACTGGACTTGACGTAACTAAAGCTGCTTTATGCGTTTCTGCTTATAGTTTTGCAAGGTTAGGATTTGCTCCTTTTTATGGAATATTAGTTGATAAATATGGGCCTGGTTTATCTACTAGTCTATATGGTTCTGCAACGGCAATAATATTTTTTATGTCTTTTATTCTAAATGGACTATTTGGTGGCATTATTATAGCAGTATTTGTAGCATCTTCTGCTAGTATGGCCGCAATGATGGGCGCTATTAGTTTCAATAAGATTTTTGGCAACCAAGATTCAAATCATCTAGTAGGTTATTCTCACGCAGCAGTTAATATTGGTGGTATATTAGGCTCACCTATGGCTGGTTTTATTTACGATTATTTCGGTAATTACGATTTATTTATGATAATAGCTGGTATTTGTACAATCCTTTCTGTAATTTTAATATCTTTAGCTTCAAGAAAAAAAATATCATCAACAAAATAAAAAGATGACTTTCTTTATAAATCTGAAAGGTCATCTTTTTTGTTAATGATATAATATTATTTATATATTTTCTATTTCCTCTTTTTCTCTCTTTGGTATCAATATTACCAGTAAATATACTCCTACAACTGGAACAATTCTTAAAAGATTGAAACTATCAATTTGAAATGCAAAGTTTACATAAGCACCAACTACTAATGTGGATGTAAGCATTATAAGTGTAGCTTTTAGCATATCTTTAGGTCCTAATTCTCTTAATAGTATAACAAAGGTTGCTATACACGGGAAATAGATTACCAAAAGAATACTCATAGTGAGCATCTGCTTTGCTGTTAACCCTAATGGTATAAGTACTCCCATGGCCAAATCTTTTCTCAAAAATCCCATAATTAATGCTTCTATTGCTGCTTCAGGAACTCCAAATAAATTTTTTAATACTGGTCCTGTAGCTTTTGTTAGAGCTTCAAATATACCAAGTGTATAAAAAATATTTATTATGAATACACCCAGCAATACCATAGGTAAAGCTTCTTTCAAAAATCCTAATATTCTCATCCAAAGTTTCTTTAATACTGTTGTAATACTAGGCATCCTAAATGATGGTAGTTCTAAAAGCAAATCAGTACTGAATCCTGGAACTAATTTATTCATTAGAGTTCCTATGAATATCCAAAGAACTACTAAAACAGCAAATAAATAGAGCAGGTATTTCCCTCCGAAAGACCCTAACAATCCTATAACCATTGCCATTTGTGACATACAAGGTATGGTTGTTGCCATCAATGTGCTGGCAATAAATTTTTCTCTTTTACTTTCCAAATTTCTTATAGCTAAAGCTGCTGGTACATTACATCCAAAAGCAAGTATTAAAGGTATAATAGAAAACCCGTGAAGTCCTACCTTATGCATTACATTATCAACTAGTACAGAAATCCTAGGTAAATATCCTATATCTTCTAATAATCCTAGAACAAAATAAAAAGATATTATGTAAGGTAAAACAGCAGCTAAAGGTATAAATATACCAGTAGTTAATAATCCAAAAGATTGCCCAAAATCAATACTTCCTTCTATTAATTCTCCAACAATTAAGTTATGAATAAATCCTTCTCCACCTAAAATATTACTCAATTGAACAATTATTGGCCTGTAAACTATTTCAAAAAATGGTTCCGCAATATATCCTATAAATCCTTCTCCAACAAATCTTATTACTATAAAAGATAAAAATAATACTACAATTGCAATCGGTATTCCTGTAAGAGGACTTAAGGTTAAATCTTCCATAAAATCTGAAAAAGAATGTTCTTTATAGTTTATATTTTGAACATCATTAATAATTCTACCTACTTCAGCCCACCGGCTTTCATTGTCTCCATAGTTATGATCTACTACTTTATCATAGTCGAATGTATTGATTATTTCTTTAAGTCCTATCCCCTTTGTTGCAGAAGTTGGGATAATAGGTACATTAAAATGTTTTTTTAATTTATCAACATTTATTTCAATACCCTTATGTTCAGTTTCATCCCAAAAATTCAGGGATATTATCATTGGTATGTTTTTTTCAAGAAGTTGAAGAGTTAGATTTAGGTTTCTTTCCAAATTTGTAGAATCAACAACATTTATTATTAAATCACCTTCATCTAGCATTTCTACTGCTACTTCTTCAGCTTTATTGGTAGGGTTCAGGGTATATGTCCCGGGTACATCTATTATTTCAACGATTTCATCGTCCCACTTCATATGTCCTTTAGTGAACTCTACAGTAGTTCCTGCATAATTAGAAGATACTACACTAGTTCCTGTTAGTTTAGAAAAAACTACACTTTTTCCTACATTAGGATTTCCTAATAACAACACCTTTTTCATTTTAATTCCTCAACTATTATTCTTGCAGCCATTTTTCTGCCAATAGCTACCTTTGTACTACCAGATATAACTGTTATGGGTCCTCCTACAAAAGAGTTGTTTGCTACAGTTATTTCATTATTTAATCTTATTCCAAGGTTTTCTAATTTGGTTTGCATATTTGATCCGCCTTTGAAGGCTATTACTTTGCATTTTTTGTTTGCATTTATTTCTGTTAACTTTAATTTTGTCATTTTACTCCCTCTCTTAACTTACTCAGTATTTAAGTGATATTTGTTTTCATTTACAAGTATATTAAATCATAGAGTTAATGTCAATATCTTGATATGAAGAGATGTTGATATTATTATATTTATTCCTCTTCACTTAGTATAAGTTGATCTTCTTTATTAAAAAAAGTTCTATATCCCAACTGTACAAATAATATAACCGTTAGAGATACACTACCTAATATTCCCATCATTATAGCTATCTGATATTCTATAGCTGTAACCGGTGATGTCCCGGATAATATTTGTCCAGTCATCATTCCAGGTAAAAATACTATTCCCATACCTACCATGGAGTTAATGGTAGGCAGTATAGCTGAGTCAAAGGTATTGTCTACTATTTCTTTTGATGCTGTCTTTGGTGTAGCTCCAAGCATAAGTGATGATTCTACCATGTGTTTCTTAGAATTCATCCCATCTACCAATCTATCTACTCCCAGAGATATTCCCGTCATTGAATTCCCGATTAGCATTCCAGCTATAGGAATAAAATATCTTGGGTTGTACCAAGGAGATATTTTTATAACTACAAATAGGAAGAAAATTAAGCTTGCTAAAGTACCAGCAGCCATAGATCCAGCTATTATAGTTTTCATTTTTTTAGATAATTCTCCTTTGGTTCTTTTATATATATTGTTTATAGCAAATATTTCCATAGCAATAATAACCAATACCGTTATCCAAGGGTTCATATTTTCAAATATGTATACAAGAACATAACCTGTAAATATCAACTGTAAGGTCATTCTGATTGTGGAAATTATTATCTCTTTTTCTCTTGAAATTCCTCTAACCTTTACTATTATAAGTACTATTAGGGAAAATATATATGCTGAAGCAACCTGCATAATATTTAGTTCTATTATACTATTCATTGTCTACATCTCCTTGATATGCTATTTTTCCTTTTTTTACTTCCACTATACTGTCTCCAAATTCTTTAGCTATTCTTTTTGTATGAGTTACCATTATTAAAGTTTTTTTGGTTGTTTTTACATGGTCTACCATTTTTTCAATTACAAGACGTTCTGTTTCTTCATCTAAAGCTGATGATGGTTCATCAAGAAGATAAACATTTGGATCTAGTAGGATAATTCTTCCTAAAGCCAATCTCTGCTGTTCTCCTCCAGACATTTTTTCAGCGTCATCATCTAGAGATTTAGTAAGATTTACTTCTTCTAAAATTTTTATCAAAGTATCATCTTCAGGTATATTATCTTTTTCACTGAATTTTAAACCTATTATTAGATTTTCTCTTACCCTTCCTTTGTAAATTGCTGGAGACTGGGGAAGCATTACCACCTCTCGTCTTAGTATTACTGAATCCATTTCTTTAATCTCTTTGTCCTGATATCTAATTTCTCCACCATCTGGGCTTATTAATTTGTTGAAAAGTTTAAGCAGTGTGGTTTTACCGCTACCGCTTTCTCCCACTATACAGGTTACTTTATTTTTTTCTATGTGTAGATTTTCAATATCTAAAATATTTTTGTACCTTACATTTTTAAAATTAAACATTTTACCTCCTGTATTTACTTTCTTTAATACATTTACCCATCAGGATTACTTTTATTCTTAAGGGCCTTAGGTTGTTTTAATTATCTGCTTTTAAAAAAATTCCACCCAAATTATACCTATATTATGCTATAATAATAAAGTGTGTTTTTTTATTAACTATAAATCTACTTGGAGGAAACTATGAAAAAACTAATATCTTTAATCCTATCACTTATTCTTATTTTGTCCAATTTTACTATGTTTGAAATATACGGAACTGATACTAATGATGAAGAGCATTCTTATACCAGTGGTTCAGGTACTATAGATGATCCTTATGAAGTAAGCAGTATTGATGATCTAAAGGAAGTAGGTGAAAACCTTGATAAACATTTCCTTCAAATTAATGATATTGACCTAACAACAGTTAATTCTTTGACGCCAATAGGAACATCAGAAAATCCATTTACTGGTACTTATGATGGGGGTGGATTTAATATTAGAAATTTAAAAATAGCCTCTGATAAAGATGG
>CAYMUD010000055.1:0-7724 GCA_964393495.1 uncultured Clostridia bacterium
GCACCGAAGGGGTAAGTTGAAAAACGAAACTCTCAGGTAAAAGGACAAAGAAAAAATAATTTTAAACTAATGAAGACCTATTTGGTCTTTATTTTTTTTAGGAAGGAGGGAATAATGAGGTCAGTTGTTACAATAATAGGAAAAGATAAAGTCGGTATAATAGCTAATATAGCAGGATTGCTGGCAGATAAGAAGGTTAATATCTTAGATATAAACCAAACTGTAATGCAAGAATATTTTACTATGATAATGCTTGTTGATATTTCGAATTTATCAATGGATCTAGTTGATTTAAAAAGCGAATTAGAAATTATCGGCGATGAAATGGGATTATCTGTGAGATTACAGCGAGAAGATATATTTAATAAAATGCATGAAATATAATATGGGAGGTAATAATTTGATAAATAGAAGTAATATATTGGAAACTATTAGGATGATTGATGAACAAAAGTTTGACATAAGAACAATAACTTTAGGAATATCTTTGTTGGATTGTGCAGATACTAATGGTAAAAAATCAAGAAAAAAGATATATGATAAAGTACTAGCTTATGCAGAAAATTTAGTTCCTATCGTAGAAACTGTTGAGAAAGAATTCGGCGTTCCAATAATAAATAAAAGAATTTCTGTAACTCCAATTGGACTAATAGCAGGAGCATCTAATGATAAAAACTACGTAGAATTTGCCAAGATATTAGATAAGATTGCAGAAGAGGTAGGAGTTGATTTTATTGGCGGGTTTTCTGCTTTAGTCCATAAAGGAAATTCTAAGGGAGATGATATTCTCATAGATTCTATACCGGCTAGTTTATACGAAACAAATAAAGTGTGCTCATCAGTAAATTTAGCAAGTACTAAGGCAGGTATTAATATGGATGCTGTTAAGAGAATTGGAGAAGTAGTTAAAGAAACGGCTTATCTAACGAGGCACAAGGATAGTATAGGATGTGCTAAATTCGTAGCTTTTTCTAACGCTGTAGAAGATAATCCATTTATGGCAGGAGCTTTTCATGGTGTTGGTGAAAGGGAGGCATCTATAAGTGTCGGAGTTAGTGGACCCGGGGTAGTAAAACATGCATTAGAGAAAGTAAAAGGAGAAAGCTTTGATGTTGTATCTGAAACAATAAAAAAGACAGCTTTTAAAATAACAAGAGCAGGAGAATTAATGGCCAAGGAAGTTTCAAAAAGAATGGATATACCCTTTGGTATAATGGATTTATCACTAGCGCCAACACCAGCAGTAGGTGATAGTGTAGCAGAAATACTTGAAGAGATAGGAGTTGAGAGTTGTGGAGCACACGGAACAACAGCAGCATTAGCAATGCTAAATGATGCTGTTAAAAAAGGTGGAATAATGGCTTCATCTCATGTAGGGGGATTAAGTGGAGCTTTTATACCTGTAAGTGAAGATCAAGGAATGATTGATGCTGTTAATAGAGATTCTTTAAGTATTGATAAACTTGAAGCCATGACTTGTGTATGTTCAGTTGGGTTAGATATGATTGCAATACCAGGAGATACACCAGCATCCAAAATATCAGCAATGATAGCAGATGAATGTGCTATAGGAATGATAAATAATAAATCTACAGCTGTGAGAGTTATTCCTGTTTATGGTAAAAAGGTTGGTGATGTTGCTGAATTTGGTGGCTTGTTAGGACATGCTCCTATAATAAAATTAAATAAATATTCCAGCGATAAATTAGTTGAAAGAGGAGGTAGAATACCAGCACCGGTTCATAGTTTCAAAAATTAAAAATAAATCAAATTATGCCTGCATAATTTGATTTATTTTTTTTTATGGTGTAAATTAAGTATAATAATAACATTAAAGGAGTGGACAATGGAAAACAATCCATCTAAAAATTTTGTTTTTGTAGGACTTTTTTTTACGTCTTTATCATCAATTTTTGTAAAACTATCTGATTCTCCTTCCATAATTATTTCAGCTTATAGAATGTTGTTTGCATCACTACTTTGGGTGATACCTGTACTTATAAAAGATCGTGAAGAATTAAAAAGAATAACAATTTCAGATTTATTATGGTGTTTTTTTAGTGGAGTGTTTTTAGCCCTTCACTTTGCAACATGGATTTCTTCATTAAGTTTAACCTCAGTTGCAAGTTCAACAGTACTTGTTTCACTAAGCCCGGTATTTGTAGCAGCTTTTAGTCATTTTGTTCTAAAGGAAGATTTTAAATTTAGATCTATAGTAGGTATAGCTATTGCTTTAGCAGGTACTATTTTAATAGCCTTTGGAGATTTTCAAGTTGGAGGGCATGCTTTAAAAGGAGATTTTTTAGCATTATTAGGAGCTTTTTTTGTAGGAGGATATTTACTTATAGGCGGAAGATTAAGAATTAGAATGGGTTTAAGAGTTTATGTATTAATAGTTTATTCTATATCAACTGTGGTTCTTTTTTCTATAGCACTAGCTACAAAAACCCCTATATATCCATATCCCAAAAATGAAATATTGATTTTTTTTGCTTTAGCCTTTTTCTGTTCTGTTTTAGGCCACAGCGTGTATAACTGGATGTTAGAATATGTATCTTCTACTTTTGTATCGGTATCAACATTAGGAGAACCAATATTTGCATCAATTTTAGCTTTAATAATATTCGAGGAAATGCCAAGTTCTTTAACATTATTGGGAGGGATATCTGTTCTTCTGGGTTTATACATTTATGTTAAATCCGCTGGTGGGAAAAAACCAGAATTGAAGATTGAATAATATGAAAAAATATATTTTAAGAATTACAATTATAGTATTAGTTTCTTTATTCATTTTAAATATATACTTAATTAGAAGCATATTGGTTATGATACCCTACAATATGATTAATTTTAGGAGCTCATTTGTTAAAGAAGAAAATATTGAAATAGAAATTCCAAAAGAAGTTAATTTAGAATGGTATCCTTTGATGAATACATTTAATGCAAAATACTTCTCAAGTTTTATTGATAAAGATGTGGATTTAATCGTGTATTACACTTTTGGTGCTTTTAAAGGAAGATATTCTGATATTTTCCGAGAGTCTTCTCCAACATATTCAAGTTTTTACGGGGCATATGTAGTTAAAAACAATACTCCAGAAGATTTTTTACTCAATTCTTCTGAAGATTTGATTATAGAGGATATTAAAAAAATATTGATATACGACTATAAATATTTAGTATTAAAACCTTTAGGATATAAAGGTAAGGTAAATGTGGATTTTGAAATCTTAGAAATAAAAGAAAATGACACGGAGGTATCATTAATCACAAAAATAACCATGAATGGACTAAAACACTCTTACAAAAAATTTAATAGTAATTATTTGCAGTATGGAACTCCAGATAATATAGTTAAAGAAGAATTTAAAACTATTAAAACCTACGGAAAATTTGTAGTCCAGAAGTCTGAGGGAGACATAAAATTGATTTACTATATGATAAATCAAAATCTTCCAATTATAAAAGGATGGGATGTATAGTATGATTTTTTTGTGTTTTGCACTTAAAATTGAAGCTGAGCCTTTTATAGATTATTATAATCTTAAAAAGGTACACAATATTAACAAGGTCAGAATTTATAAAAAAGAAGATATATTAGCTTTAATTACTGGTACAGGAGTTATAAAAGCAGCTGAAGGATTAAGTAATCTACTTGCTAGATATTATAAAGATAAAGATGATATAGTTTTAAATATAGGTATAGCTGGCAGCAGTAAAAGACAAAAGATTGGAGATGTTTTTATAATTAATAAATTATTGGGTATAAATAATGATGAATATTTTTTAGATATAGATTACCATCCTTTTAAAGAAGGAGAACTTAAAACTATATTAAGAAAAGATATAAATAAACATTATTATAAAAATCTTGTTGATTTAGAGGGAGAAGCTTTTTATAGAGTAGCTCAAAACTACGTATTTCAGCAAAATATAAAAATCATAAAAATAATATCTGACAATCAGGATAGTAATAAGTTAGACAAAGAATTTATAAAAAAAATAATAAAGAATAGCTCTGTAGAAATTATTGAATATATAAATAAATTAAAGCAAGCTAGTTCAAATACTGAAAAAACAATTTTTTTTACTAAGGAAGAAAAAAACTTATTGAAAATAGTAGGCGGAAACTATAGACTATCTAAATATTTAGAGTTAGAACTAAAAAACAAAGCTATAGATTATAAAATTAGAGGTAATGATTTAACTAAATTGCTTAAAGATTTTTCTAAGATTGAAGCTAAAGATAAAAAAGATAGAAGGAAGAAGTATGATGAACTTACAGAAAAACTTGACTTATTCAAAGAGTAAAAAAGTATATGTAGAAGAGGATATATTGAATGATGAATATACTAAGGAGATTTTAAAGAACTTAGAATTTCCTGATATAATTAAAATTAAGCATTATAAGGATGTTTTTAATAGGAAAAATCAATCACATAAATTCCAAAAGGAGAATTTTAAAATAATACTAGCTAAAAGCAAGGATAAAAAAATTTATAAAGGTGCTGAAGTTTGCAATGATTTTGGTTATAATAATTTTTATTATATAGTAAATTTAATGAATTGTCCCTATGACTGTGAGTATTGTTTTCTAAAAGGGATGTATCCCAGCAGCAATATTGTTATATTTATAGACTATAAAGAAATAATGAAAAATGTTAAGGAAAAAGTAAAAGGTAAAGGCTATATAAGTTTATCTTATGAAGGAGATTTATTGGCTTTTGAAAAAATTCACGGGTTAAATAAAAAATGGTTGGATTTTGCAAGAGAAAATCCAAATATATTTTTTGAATCTAGAACCAAAAGTAATAATTTTAACTTGTTAGAAAATGAGCTTCCTACTGATAACTTTATACTTTCTTGGACGCTGTCTCCACAAAATATTATAGATAAATACGAAAAACACACACCTTCACTGGATAAAAGAATAGAAAGTTTAAATTTGGCTTTAAAAAAAGGTTGGAAGGTGAGAATATTCATAGAACCTGTATTAAGGGTTGAAAATGGGGTAGATATATATAGTAGGATGTTTTATTACCTTAAAGAAAAAATTGATATTAACAAAATAGATAGGATTGAATTAGATTTTTTTAGAATCAACAAATATTATTATAAAAGATTAAAAAGAATATATAGAAATTCAGTTATTTTTGCATATCCTTTTATAAATAATAATGGAGTTTTAGAATATGGGGAAGGCTTTAGGGATAAAATCAATGAAGATTTCAAAAAAATTATTATTGATTAGTTTTTGAAGTTGATATATATAAATTTTATGATATAATGATTAGATGACTTTGACTAAACTATTAAAGGTTAACATATAAAAATAAATATACTAATAATCAAGGAGGAAGTAATGGCAAAAATAGTTAACAAAGAGAAAAATATTGTAACAATAGAGTTTGAAATAACACCAAAAAAGTTTGAGGAAGGAGTTCAAAAAGCCTATTTAAAAAATAGAAAGAATATTAACATACCAGGCTTTAGAAAAGGAAAAGCTCCAAGAAAATTAATTGAATCTAGATACGGTAAAGGCGTATTTTACGAGGATGCACTTGATATTGTAATTCCACCAGCTTATGAAGAAGCACTAGAAAAGACTGAATTAGATCCGATAGATCAACCTAAGTTAGATATTAAGGAATTTGAAGAAGGTAAAAATGTTGTAATAACGGCAGATATTGAAGTGAAACCTGAAGTGAAATTAGCAGACCCAAAAGAAATAGAAGTTACGAAGGTAAGGTCAGAAGTTGATGATGAGCAGGTTAATAATTCATTAAAAGAAATGCAGGAAAAAAATGCAAGAATTATAAATGTAGAAGATAGACCTGTAAAAGAAGGCGATACTGTATTAATAGATTATAAGGGCTTTATAGAAGATGAAGAATTTGAAGGTGGATCAGCGGAAAACCAATCTCTAGAAATTGGCTCAAATCAATTTATACCAGGATTTGAAGAACAGTTGATAGGTAAGGAATCAGGAAAAGATGTAGAAGTTAAGGTTACTTTCCCCGAAGATTATAATGCAGCTGAATTAGCCGGTAAAGAAGCTAATTTTAATGTTAAAATTCATGAGATAAAAGAAAAAGAATTACCTGAATTAGATGATGAATTTGCTAAAGATATTAGCGAATTTGATACTATAGATGAATTAAAAAAAGATACGAAAGATAATTTAATTAAAAAAGCAAAAGATAAGGAAAAAATAACAAATCAAAATAACTCAATAACTGAATTTGTAAGTAATTGTGAGACTGTAGTGCCCGATATTTTAGTTGATAGAGAAATAGAAAATCAGTTAAATGGATTTAAGCAGCAACTTGCTCAACAGGGTATAAATTTAGAAGATTATTCCAAAATGATAGGCCAAAACATGGATGAACTTAAGGAAAACATAAGACCACAAGCTGAAACAAGTGTAAAAACAGAATTAGTTATAGAAGCATTAGCTAATGAGTATGATTTTGAAGTAACAGAAAAGGAAACAGAGGAAGAGCTTAAAAATCTTGCTAATTCATACGGCATAGGAGAAGATAAGCTTGATGATTTCATGGAAAAGATGAAAGAAGAAAGCAAAGAATATATTGAGGATTCTGTAAAAAGAAAAAAAGCTATAGAGTTTATAGCTGATAGTGTAAAAATGGTAGAAAAAGAAGAAACTGAACAAAAGGAAGAAGAAAAGGAAGAACAAAAGGAAGAAGAAAAGAAATAAGGATTTAAATTAGTAAAATAATAATTAATAAAAATTTTTGGAGGTGTAATTATGCCATTAGTACCATACGTAATAGAAAATACAGGAAGAGGAGAAAGATCTTACGATATTTACTCCAGATTACTGAAGGAAAGAATTATATTTTTAGGTGAACAGGTTAATGATGCTACAGCAAGTTTACTAGTAGCACAGATGTTGTTTTTAGAAGCTGAAGACCCAGATAAAGATATTCAAATATATATCAATAGTCCAGGGGGTTCAATAACAGCAGGCTTTGCAATTTATGATACAATGCAGTATATTAAGCCCGATGTTTCAACAATATGTATAGGAATGGCTGCGAGTATGGGAGCCTTTTTACTTGCTGCTGGAACAAAAGGAAAAAGATATGCTTTGCCGAATTCTGAAGTAATGATACATCAACCTCTTGGAGGAGCACAGGGCCAAGCTGAAGATATTAGAATTCAAGCAGACAGAATAATAAAAATGAGAGAAGATTTAAACAAAATATTAAGTGAAAGAACAGGTCAACCTATAGAAGTAATAAGAAAAGATACAGATAGAGATCATTTTATGACGGCTAAAAGAGCCCAGGAGTACGGTCTGATAGATGAAGTGATTAGCTATAGAAAATAAAGGAGTGTTCATATGGCTAAAGAAGAAAAGCACTTGAGATGTTCATTCTGTGGTAAATCTCAGGATCAAGTGAGAAGATTAATCGCTGGACCAAATGTTTATATATGTAACGAATGTGTAGACTTATGTAAGGAGATTATTGACGAAGAAACAGATTTTCTAGAAGAATCAGAATTTAAAAAATTACCAAAACCAAAAGAGATTTTTGAGTTTTTAGATAAGTATGTAATAAAACAGGATCAAGCTAAAAAGTCGATGTCCGTAGCTGTTTACAATCACTATAAAAGAATAAACAGTTATAAAAAAACTGGGGACATTGAAATACAAAAAAGCAATATACTATTAATAGGTCCTACTGGAAGTGGAAAAA
>CAYMUD010000056.1:0-7712 GCA_964393495.1 uncultured Clostridia bacterium
AATTATCTAAATTATAATCTTTAAAATTTATACTTAGTTTTTTTAGTAAATTTGATTCATATATTTCTTTATTTGATTTATAATCCTTTTCAATTATAATTAAAGTATCGTCTTTGTTAATTTTATTTTCTGGATAACCTATATAAAATTTGTAAAAATTTTTTAAATATTCGTATGCAGACATATCTAAAAAATTTATTTTATCATTTTCATCCAAAAGCAAATAATTATTTAACATTTTTTTGGGGAATATATCCACAATCCACTCTCCTATTAATTTTTGTTTGATAATTAACACTTCTACATTAGTTATATAATATATTCTTAAGTTGATTATTGCAAGATATGAATATTATTATTTTGGCTTTCTTATTATTGTGTGCTCACATATCACAATCAACTTCTTCATAATACTTAAAATATTCCTCATCATCAACACCTCTTTTTAGTATTAATTTTCTTTCTGGTTTTTCAGTGACCTTGTTATTTATCGATTTTCTTTATGCTTATCAACCTTTTAATTTTAGGAGCTATTTTCCATTATAAATTCAAAAAAAATAACAGACATCTCTTGAAATGCCTGTTATTAAAATGTGATTTTTATTTTATTTATTAAAGTTCTGCCTTTATATTATGTTCATTTTTATCATTAACTAATTCTATATAATTCTCTTCAACTTCTTTATCATCCAGTGTATATTTAATTTCACCATTGGAAACTTTTTTCTCATTTATTACTTCTATTATATACAATGTTTCTTTATATCTGTATTTTATAGTGTAATTTGTCCAGTAGTCCGGGATTGAAGGATTCAAAGTGAGCTTTGAACCTCTTTTTTTTAATCCTAAGATTCCTTCTATACAAACCCTGTACATCCATCCTGCAGCTCCTGTGTACCAAGTCCATCCTCCTCTTCCTATATGAGGTTGTACATTGTAAATATCTGCCGACATAACATATGGCTCTACTTTGTACTGATTAGCTAAGAAGAATGAAGGAGAATGATTTATAGGATTTAACATTTCGTAAAGTTCATAAGCTTTTGTTCCTTCTCCTAATAAAGCATAAGCATATATAACCCAAGCAGCTGCATGAGTATACTGGCCTCCATTTTCCCTTAAACCTTTGGCATAACTCTTTATATATCCTGGATCTTTTTTATCCCTTTCAAAAGGTGGCGTAAACAAAAGTATCATACCTTTGTCTTTTAATATGAGATGATTTCGGACAGATTCCATAGCACTTTTGCTTCTTGTTTTATCACCTAAGGTAGATATAACAGACCAACTTTGAGGTAGTGAAGCTATCTTACATTCGGAGTTAAGCATAGTACCAAGAGGAGTTCCATCATCGTAGTAAGCTCTTTTATACCAAGAACCATCCCAAGCATTTTTTTCTATAGCAGCCACTATATCTTTTCTATAATTAAAATACTGGGTACTTTTTACTCCATCCTCTCTCTTTGAGCATATTTTAGTAAATCTTTTAAGTATCTGAGCTAAAAACCACCCAAGCCAAACACTTTCTCCCTTTCCTTCGATACCAATATTGTTCATTCCATCATTCCAGTCTCCTCCCTTAATAAGAGGTAAGCCATGAGCACCAAATTCAAGTGAATGATCTATGGCTTTCAAACAATGTTCATATAAGGTTTCTTTATACTCTGATATGCCTACTGTCAAATATATTTCCTTTTCATCTTTTTTTAGATTTTCACCAGTTACATAATGCAGTTTAGTATCTAAAATTTTATAGTCTTCTGTATTAAGGAGATATTCAGTTACAGCATATGGAAGCCATAGTAAATCATCGGCAAATCTTGTTCTTACACCCTTTTCTTCGTCTCCTGGATGCCACCAATGAAGGACATCTCCTTCTTTAAATTGATGAGATGCATTTAATAAAATTTGTTCTTTTGTGATTTTAGGATCTATAATAAGCATATTCAAAGCATCTTGTATTTGGTCTCTATATCCAAATGCACCTCCTGTTTGATAAAATGCTGAACGCGCCTTTATTCTACAAGCTAAGGTTTGATAAGGAAGATAGCTATTTATAAGCGTATCTAATTTATTATCAGGAGTTTCTATATTTACAGTCGATAAAGTATTTTTCCAATAATCTTTAACTTTAGACAGCTCTTTATTACAATTATTGACATTTTGATAATATATAGCATTTTCTTTCAACTTTTCCTTATTTTTTTCCTGTCCAAGTAGAAAGACAAATTGTTTTTCTTCATTTGGTCTAATCTCCAACTGTATTTGAATTCCACCACAAGGATTTAAGCCTCCACCAACTTCATTTTTAAATGTATACATATTCTTAAGATTTTTTAAGTCAAATTCATCTTTGTTTCCAGTGTATGATTTAAACTTTTCAGAACTACTTATGTACATCCTTCTATTAGGAAACTGATGATTGAAAGAATTATATAATGTAATAATATTACCTTCTTCTTTATTTGATCTTATATATTTTTTATTTTTCTCACTATCTCTACCAAGTAAAGGGTTTATAAATAAAAAACTAGAAATTTTACGAACTTCATCAGTACTGTTTTTTAATTTAACGGAATAAATTTTTACTGAGTCCTTTGATGCAGCAAAAATATTTAAAGAGTGTTCTAATCCATAGGATTTGCTTAAAAATTTCGTATATCCTTTACCATGGCATATGTCGTAGTCTAAATAATGACCTAGAGGATCAGGTGTAAGAGACCAAAGTTCACCATATTTTTCATCTTTAATATAAATTACTTCTTGCGGTATATTTAGAATAGTATCATTTAACCAAGGAGTGAGTTTATTCTCATTACTATTTTCAGACCAAGTATATCCACCTCCGTTTTCAGATATTATAAATCCAAAATTATCATTTGAAATTACATTAATCCAAGGCATAGGCGTTGTAATGTTTCCACGATACTGAATTATATATTCAGAGTCTTTTTCATTAAAACCTCCATAACCGTTAAAATATTTTAGCTCATATTTTTCTTGCTTTAATCCCTCTTTGATTTGATAATATCTTTCAAATTTACGTTTTTGATTTTTATAATTTGTTTTTTCTTCAAGATTTATCTGTTGCTGTAGAGTAAGAGATTTTCCGCTAAATACTATATTTGATGAAGCATATAAAAGGTTCCTTTCATCTTCATTTATTTGATTGTTGTTTATTAAATATACTCCTATATTTTGAGGATCAGTACTATAACCAAATTTTACACTTATCATATCTTTTATGTTTTCTTCTAAATCTTTAAAATAGCTAACTTCTTGATTGTTAAGTATCACTAAATCCACCACAAGCCCTTTCAAAGACCAAAATTCTTTACCTTTAATTAGTGTCCAAAGATTCTCCTTTTCTTCCATAGAAGAAATACTAAAAAGTATAATTGGATTATCCCCAGATATTCCGTATTTCCAAAGTTCCTTTTGCCCTAGATTATTTTCAGATATTTTCTTTGAATACTTCCTTCTGTTGGGACTTAAATAGATCAATTGAGAAATCATATTTTGATATAATTGAAGTTCTTTAAAATCTAAGTCTAAATAAGACATTTCAACCTGTGCTTGAATCTCTGATAATTCAAGTTGTTCTTTTACTATAGATGGATTTCTATATTTATTTATAAGTTTATTTATATCTGATTTATTTTCAGCTACTCCCATAGAAAATGTTATTTGGACCTTTTGGTTCCCGTCTATTTTTAAACCTTTTCTTAAGCTCAAGATAGGTTCTAAAACAACACCCTGGGAACCATCTAAAAATTTATCTAAAGCCACAGGATTTGAAAGTGTTCTTCCTCTACCAATAAAAGTATTTCTATTAGTTTCAAATTGTGTATTAGTAAATTCACTACTTGTAGTTGAAAAAGTTTTAAATACATAAAGTTCATTTTCATTAGATTCTCTTGGTTTTTTATGAGCTATTAAACTTTCCCTTTCCTTATCATATTCAGTTGATATGAAAAGATTGTTAAAAGCCGGATGGGATAAATCAGCATTTTGTTCTGCCATAACTAATTCCGCAAAACTTGTTATTTCAATATTTAAGGAGGTATTTTTTTTGTTAATAAGTGTTATCTTTCTCATTTCAACATTGTCTTCAGCTGATACCCACATCTCTATATGAATATCCATATAACTATCTTCTCTAATTATTTCTGCTTTATTTAGCGAATATATTACCTTATATTTTTCAAATGAATCTGCAATAGGTTCACTGCCGATAGACCAAACTTTATTATCGTCAGTATTTTTAAAGTAAAAAGTATATCCGAAATATCTTTCGTCTATATGATTTCTAAATCTTGTAATCATTTTGTTTTGATATTTACTATAGGTAAAACCATTGTTAGTTATCATAAGATGATAGTTTTTATTTGATATTAAATGACATTTAGGTATAGTATTATATTTTTCATCATAGTATCCAATTGCTCCAAAATCTTTAGATTTCACTTCTGCATTTTTCTTTTCTTTTTCCTTTAGTTCTTTTACCATTAAAACCTTATATGGAAGTTTTTCTTCTAAAAGAAGTTCTCCAGTTTTTACAATTGGATTTTTATGGAATCTTTTCTGCATAATATTATTGTTCATAAAATTATTTATAGAAAGTAAACTCATACCCATATGATGGGCCATATAACTTTTTACAATCTTTTTATCTTCATTTTCATCCAATCTTTCTTTAGTATAATCTATAGCTTCATATAATCCATAAGCGCCCTCGGCACCTTCATTTTTAAGAGCATTTAAATTTTCAAAACAAGCTTCTTTATTAAAAGTTAATGCAATATAAGTCGAATAAGGAGAAACTACATAATCATCTATTAGTCCTCTTTTGAAGCCAATATTTGGGACACCACAAGCTTTGTATTGATAGTTTAAATCTAAATCAAAAAAATAATATCCTGATTCAGAAACTCCCCAAGGTTTATTTTTAGACTTCCCATATTCGATTTGAGCTTGTAATACAGAGTAATAAGTTTCATCTAAAATACTATATTCATAATTTTTCATAATTAAATTCGGCATAAAATATTCAAACATAGTCCCGGACCAAGATGCTAATGTTCGATGTTTATTATATAGAGTAAAGGTTCTGCTTAATTTATACCAATTCTCAACGGGAACCTGCTTAGTTACAATACCAATAAAACTTGTAGTTCTTGATTCCGATGCCATAAGATCATAATAACTATCCGTCATTTGATTGTTTTCACAATCATATCCTATAGAAAACAAGTCTTTATTAAAATCATAAAGTTTATATATATCCGTACTCTCAATTAACCTATCTATAATTCTAATCATATGGTCTAAATTTCTAATTATTTCATTAAGATTACTAATTATTGATTTTACTTTGTTTTCCGTTACAATAGCATTATTAAGGGTTTCAGAACTATTTCTTTTATGTTGTCTTATATTCATCAATAGATCATTATAATACTCTTTAACCTCTGGAAGAGATAATTCCATTGGAATTTTACTTATTTCTTTAATAGTATAAATAAACTCTGTATTTTTCTGCAGCCCTTTTTCTTCTTCATACTGTCTTAGTGTAAAATATTTAGAAAACTCCTCTGTTAATTCATCAATCATAGATATAGTTTTAGTTGATGATTGCTTTACATTATGTTTGAATTCTTTTAAGAAACAAATCCATTGGTAAGATGTTTTTCCTTTGATAACTCCAAAAGAATTAATAATTTTCTTAATATTCTCATCTATATTTTGTTCAAGTTCACAGGTTTCTTTTATTCCTTGAACTATATCATCATCAATAATAGGCATATTTTTGTATTGTATAAGACTTTGTTTTAATACCATAAGATATGCTAAATAGTTTCCGCTATCGACAGAAGAAACATATCTAGGTCTTAATATTTCAAGTGTTTTAGTATCATACCAGTTATAAAGATTTCCATTCCATTTTTTAAGCTTATCTAATGTATTAAGAATTTCTCTAATATTTTTAATTACTCTGGTAATAGATAAAAAACCCAAATCTCTTGCAGAAATTATTGCTAATAAACCAAGACCTATGTTGGTAGGCGAGGTTCTCTCCGCTATTTCTTTTGGTGGATATTCTTGGTAATTATCTGGGGGCAAAAAGTTTGTGTTTTTTCTGGAAAAATCTTCAAAATACGACCAAATTTTACGAGCATCTTTTCTCAAAATACTTATCTCTTCTTTGGTTGGTTCAATTTTTTCTATTTCTTTTCTATCTAACAAATATACAATGCAAGGAGATAATCCCCATATAATAGACACAATTAAGGCCGGTATAAGCAATTCATTTTTTAGAAAGTATACTAATATCAAAAATACTAATATTTCTATATAAATAACTTTCATTTTTTTCATAAGTGTTTTGAGATTATTTTTACTTTTAATTTCAGCAATATTAGATGTAGTCCATTCTAGCAAATTCCTTTTAGATAATAAAACTCTATATAGTGAAGTAATTATAGCTGATAGAGTAATGGTAGCTTCGAATGGTAAAAAAACAAGCTGTAATAAAACATGCTCTAAAGAGCCTTTGAGATTAAATTTTATATTTTTTCTTTTTTTATACTTAGCATGAGGTGTATATGTTTTTTTAATGATAATACTTTCCACTGCTTCTAACAATAAGGGCAAAAAAACAACTGCTAATCCAAATATAACCCAAAAATACAATGGATGGGGAAGAAAAATGAAGATTCCTATTATAAAAACAAAAAGGCATACAGAGATCAAACTCCTTCTTAAATTATCAAATATCTTCCATTTACTTAATGGAGAAATAGGATTTTTTATAAGTATATTATTAGAATCTCTAACTCTTGAAAATAACCAAGATACTAACTGCCAATCACCTCTAATCCACCTGTGAAGTCTTAATAAATAAGATGTGTATTTAGTAGGATATGTATCAACTAAATTTATATCTGAAGCAAAGGCTACGTGAATGTGACTACCCTCGAGAAGATCATGACTGAGCACTTTGTTTGGAGGTATGGCTTTATTTAGAATCTTTGAAAATATTTCTATATTATAAATACCTTTACCATAAAATATGCCGGAATTAAAAACATCTTGATATAAATCAGACAATCCTTCTACATATATACTTGTACCAGAAGTACGTGCATAAATTTTTGTAAATTTTGACACATAAGAAGATTCTAATCCTATACTTACATTTGGTTGGATAACCCCAAAACCTTCGACTACTTTTTCTTTTTCATCATCAAAAACACCTTCATTTAAAGGATGAGATATGGTACCAATAAGCTTTTCTGCACAACCTATAGGCAATTTGGTGTCCTCATCTAAAGTTATAACATATTTTATTTTCCCTATATGCTGAGAGATATCAGGTGATATAACCATATGTGAAGTATTTTTATTGCCTAATATTAAATTATTAAATTCTGTAAGTGAACCTCTTTTTCTTTCCCAACATATCCATTTACCTTGTTTTTTATTGTACTTACGTTTTCTTTGAAAATAATTGAATATGGGAATTGAGCTATTATACTTTATATTTAACTCTTTCGCCTTATTTTGAGCCATTTTGATGATAATATAATCCTTTTCGTCAAACTCCTTGTCTGAGTCCATAAATTCACCAAGAAGAGCAAAATATAAGTTTTTGGATTTATTTGCAAGATAATATTCTTCCATTTTACTAAATATTTCTTCAACATGTTCTT
>CAYMUD010000057.1:0-7668 GCA_964393495.1 uncultured Clostridia bacterium
ATACTGTAGAAAAAGCAGTAAGTACAGCTTTAGAAGAATTAAAAGCTGATATAAACGAAGTAAATATAGATATTTTACAAAATCCTAGCAACGGATTCTTAGGATTGATGGCAAAAGATGCAAAGGTAAAAGTATCTATAGTAAATGGACCTAAAGAAAAAGCTTCAAATTTTTTAGATCTTCTACTTAAAAAAATGAATATTGATTGTAATTACGATATAGAATTTGATAATGATACTTTAGACATAGTAGTAAATGATATTGAAGGAAATGATAAAGGAATTCTTATAGGAAAAAGAGGAAAGAATCTAGACTCACTTCAATATGTCTTAAGCTTAATAGTGAATAAAGAAAGAAACAATTATGTAAGAACAATTGTAGACATAGACGGTTATAGAGATAAAAGAGAAAAGACTTTAGAAAGATTAGCTTTAAAAAAAGCAGACAAATGCAAATATTATAAAAAGAAAATCAAACTTGAACCTATGAATCCCTACGAAAGAAGAATTATACACTCTGCTTTACAAAGTGAAAAAGATATAATAACCTACTCAGAAGGAGAAGACCCATATAGAAGAGTTGTTATAGATTTAAAATAAAGACTAAACCCGGTGTATATCGGGTTTTTTTGATTAGAAAGGAAGATATTATGGAAACTATTGCTGCAATATCAACAGCTTATGGACTTTCAGGGATAGGTATAATTAGGATAAGTGGAGACCAAGCTGTAAATATAGCTGATAAAATATTTAAAAGTAAAAATGGAAAAAATTTAAAAAGGCTAGATGAAAGAAAACTAAACTACGGTTGGATAATTAATCCATCAAATGAAGAAAAAGTAGATGAAGTTTTGACAGTGTATATGAAAAAGCCTTATACTTATACAAAGGAAGATCTTGTAGAAATAAATTGCCATGGAGGCATAGTGTCTCTTAGAAAAATTTTGGATATTATATTAGAAGAAAACTGCAGATTAGCAGATAGGGGAGAATTTACCAAAAGAGCTTTTTTAAACGGTAGATTAGACCTTACACAAGCTGAATCTGTAATGGATATAATTAGTTCAAAAACAGAAAAAAGTATGAGCTTATCAATAGATCAACTTCAGGGCAGATTATCAAAACAGGTTATGCAAATAGTAGATGACCTTATAGAATTAAAGGCTCACTTAGAAGTGAACATTGATTTTCCTGAATACGATGAGGAAGAGTTAACAAAGGAAAAAATAAAAGAACAAGCAGAAATAATGAAAGAAAAAATAGAAAAGCTCATAAGTACAGCAGATACCGGGAAGATATTTAAAGAAGGTATAAATACCCTAATACTTGGTAAACCAAATGTTGGGAAATCTTCCCTTATGAATTTTCTTTTAAATGAAAACAGATCAATAGTTACGGAGGTTCCTGGGACAACTAGAGATACTATAGAAGAATTTGTAAATTTAGCTGGTCTTCCTCTAAATATAATAGATACTGCAGGAATAAGGTATACAGATGATGTGGTAGAAAAAATAGGGGTACAAAAAGCTATTGATAAAATAGATGATTCCGACCTAATAATAATGATACTTGATGCTTCTAAGGAATTAGAAAAAGATGATGAAATAATACTTGAAAATATAAAGAATAAAAAAGTAATATACCTGATGAATAAAACTGATTTAGATACTAAGATAGACTTAAGTAATCATGTAGAATTAGAAAAAGAAACTATAAAAATATCTCTTTTAAAAGATGAGGGATTGGAAGAAATAGAAAATAAGGTTAAGGAAGAATTTTTATCAGGAAATATAGATACAAATAAGGACTTGATTGTAACTAATACAAGACATAAAAATCTTTTGAAAAAAGCAGATAAAAGTATTAGCGAATTATTGGAAGGTATAGAATTAGGATTGAGCTTGGAGTGCTTAGAAGTAGACATCAACGATACTATAAATCATCTTGGAGAAATAACGGGAAGCACGGTGTCAGAAAGTGTAATAGAAAAGATATTCGCAAACTTTTGTATAGGAAAGTAGTAGGAGGAAATAAATGAGTAAAGTTAAGAAATTTACAGCAGGAGAATACGATGTAGTAGTTATTGGTGCTGGACATGCTGGTAGTGAAGCTGCTCTTGCTTCAGCAAGAATGGGTAAAAAAACTTTGATGATGACTATGAGTTTAGATTCTATATCTATGATGCCCTGCAATCCTTCTATTGGAGGAACTGGAAAAGGACATTTAGTAAGAGAAATCGATGCTTTAGGTGGACAGATGGGTTTGGTTATAGATAAAGCTATGATACAGTGTAGAATGCTGAACACATCAAAAGGACCTGCAGTACATTCTCTAAGAGCTCAGGCTGATAAAAGAATATATCACGTGAGTATGAAACAGGAAATTGAAAATCAAGAAAATTTAGATTTAGTACAAAATGAAGCAGTAGAAATAGATGTAGAAAATGAAGTTGTAAAAGGAGTTTTAACTCAAACCGGCTCTTATTTTAAAACTAAAGCTGCAATAGTATGTACTGGAACATATCTAAAAGGAAGAATATATATAGGTAAGGTAAATTTTGGAGGAGGTCCTGGAGGACTCTTTCCATCAAATGAGCTGTCTGATTCTTTAAAGAAATTAGATATTAAACTCCAGAGACTAAAAACTGGAACTCCTGCAAGAGTTCACTCAGATACTATAGATTATACACAAATGGTAATCCAGGAGGGGGACCAAGAAATTGTACCTTTCTCTTTTATGACGGAAAATATAGATATAGACCAGGAACCTTGCTATCTTACATATACAAACAGTACAACTCACGATGTAATACTGAAAAATCTATCTCTTTCTCCTATGTATGCTGGTGAAATGGATGGTATAGGACCTAGATACTGCCCATCTATAGAAGATAAGGTAAATAGATTTACAGATAAATCAAAACATCAAATATTTGTGGAACCAGAAGGGCTAGATACAAAAGAAATGTACATACAAGGAATGTCTACTACATTGCCGGAAGAAATTCAGATAAGTATGTATAGAACCATTAAAGGAATGGAAGAGTGTAAGATAATGAGACCGGCTTATGCTATAGAATACGATTGTATTGACCCAACTCAACTTAAGAGAAGCTTGGAATACAAAAATATTGAAAATTTATTTTTTGCAGGTCAAATAAACGGTAGTAGTGGTTATGAAGAAGCAGCAGGCCAAGGACTTATAGCCGGAATGAATGCAGTATTAAAATTAAATGAAGAGGATCCTTTTATATTAGATAGATCAGAGGCTTATATTGGAGTATTAATAGATGATTTAGTTACTAAAGGCACAAATGAACCATATAGAATGATGACATCTAGAGCTGAATATAGGTTGGTGCTTAGGCAGGATAATGCAGATGTAAGATTGACTCAAAAAGGATATGACATTGGTTTAGTTAATAAAGAAAGATTCGAAAAATATATAGACAAAAAAAACAAGGTAGACAGAGAAATTATAAGATTAAAAGATACTATAATAACTCCTAAGGAAAAAAACAATATATTTCTAAAAAAAATTGGGAGTGTTTCCATTAAATCACCAACAAGTATATATGACCTTTTAAAAAGACCTGAAATAAAATATGACGATTTGTTAGAACTGGATGAGTCAAGACCCCATATAAAAGAATTAGTAAAAACTCAAGTTGAAATTGAAATTAAGTACGAAGGATATATAAAAAAACAGTTAAAACAAATCAAACAATTTAAAAAAATGGAAAATAAAAAACTAAACGAAAAAATCCAGTACGATAAAATCCAGGGATTACGCTTAGAAGCTAGACAAAAGCTTAACAAATTAAAACCAGAGTCTATAGGACAGGCATCTAGAATTTCAGGAGTTTCACCTGCTGATATAAATGTACTATTGATATATTTAGAACAGCAAAGGAGATTAAAAAATTAAAATGGATAAAATTGATTATTTTGAAAATTTATTAAAAAAAATAGACATAAATTATGATGAAGAAACTATAAGAAGCTTTAAAAAGTATAAAGATCTAATAATTGAGTGGAATAAAAAAATAAATATTACATCTATTGATAGTGAAGAGGAGATTTATCTAAAACACTTTATTGATAGTATTATTATAAAAAAGTATGTTATAATTAAAAAAGGATCAAAAACTATAGATATAGGTACTGGTGGGGGTTTTCCTGGAATACCTTTAAAGTTAATAGATAATGATATGAGAATTACTTTATTGGATTCTTTAAATAAAAGGATAAAATTTCTTAATGAAGTAGTTAAAGAATTAAATTTAGAAGAAGTAGATTGTATACATGCTAGAGCAGAAGAGCTAGGACAAGATAAAAACTATAGAGAGAAATATGACTATGGATTTTCTAGGGCCGTAGCTTCTTTGAATGTTTTACTGGAATATTCACTACCATTTATAAAGAAAAATGGCTTATTTATAGCATTTAAGGGTTCAAATTTCAAAGATGAAATTCAAGAAAGTAAAAATGCATTAAATATATTAGGTGGAGAAATAATAGATATCAAGGAATATAGTTTGCCGGAAACCGATATTTCAAGGAGTATGATTGTAGTCAAGAAAATAAAAGATATACCGAAAAAATATCCTAGAAAACCGGGAACACCAAATAAAAAACCATTATAGGAGATTACATGAATAATAAGGAAATAATAAAAATAGATTTACATAAAATAAGACCAAATAGATACCAGCCTAGAGAAATCTTTAAAGATAAAAGCCTCTTGGAGTTAAAGAATTCAATAAAATCCTACGGTATTATCCAACCAATTTCCCTTAGAAAATTAGGTGATGACAACTACGAAATAGTAGCAGGAGAAAGAAGATTTAAGGCTGCAAAAATGGCTGGTTTAGGCCAAATACCTTCAATTATTGTAGATATAGAAGAAAATGATTCAGCTAATATTGCTTTAATAGAAAATATTCAAAGAGAAGATTTGAACTTTATAGAAGAAGCAAGAGCATACCAACAAATAATGAAAAAATTCGGTATAACTCAAGAAGAATTATCTCAAAAAATTGGTAAAAGTCAATCTACCATTGCCAATAAAGTTAGAATATTGAAGTTGCCGGTAATTATAAAAGAAAAGCTTCTAAGCAATGACCTTACAGAAAGACACGGAAGAGCACTGCTAAAAATAGAAGATGAAAGTATACAGGAAGAAATATTAAACAAAGTGATAGAAAAAAATCTAAATGTAAAAGATACTGAAAAACTAATCAAATCAGTTAAGGAAAAAATAAATAAAGAAGAAAAACCAAGTAAACAAAACATAAGAAACTTTATTAATTACAAAATATATATAAATACAATAAAAAATGCATATAATGAAATATTAAAAACTGGAATAAAAGCTAAATTTGAAGAAAAAGAAAAGGACGACTATATAGAAGTTAAAGTTAAAATTCCAAAAAATAATTTATAAAGGTGGAGCTATGGGCAAAATTGTAACGATTTTTAATCAAAAAGGTGGAGTAGGAAAGACAACAACAAATGTTAATTTATCAGCTATTTTAGCAGAAAAAGACAAGAAGATTTTAACAGTAGATATAGACCCTCAAGGTAATTCTACCAGTGGATTTGGCATAGATAAAGAAAAAGTAGAATATACCATATACGACTGTATAATGAATGAAATAGATTTAGAAGAGGCTATATTAGAGACTGATAAAAAAAATCTAGACGTAATACCAGCAAATATAGAACTTGCCGGAGCAGAAATCGAACTCACAAAGTCTAAGTATAGAGAAAATACCTTAAGAAAAAAATTGGTTACTATAAAAGATAATTATGACTATATATTTATCGACTGTCCTCCATCTTTAGGGCTATTATCAATAAATGCTTTAACAGCAGCAGATTCAGTTATTATACCTATACAGTGTGAATACTATGCTTTAGAAGGTGTAAGTCAATTAGTAAACACTGTCAAATTAGTAAAACGAACCCTTAATCCATCTTTAGAAATTGAAGGAATAGTTCTAAATATGTTTGATGGAAGGACTAACTTATCTGTTCAAGTAGTTGAAGAAGTAAAAAAATACTTTAAAAACAAAGTATACACATCAATAATACCAAGAAATGTAACCTTGGCGGAAGCACCAAGTTATGGAATGTCTGTATTTGACTATGATAATAAATCTAAAGGTTCGAAAGCCTATGAAAGCTTAGCTGAGGAATTTTTAAAAAGAAATTAGAGGGGAGTTTTAGATGGCAAAAAAAAGAAAAGCTTTGGGAAAAGGATTATCAGCTCTAATAAGTGAAGACCTGGATAAAGCAGATGAAAGTAGTATAGTTGAAATTAATATTAGTTTAATCGAACCAAATCCAAATCAACCAAGAAAAACCTTCGATAAGGATAAAATACAGGAACTGGCAGAATCAATAAAAGAACACGGATTAATACAACCTATTATAGTAAAAAAAGTTGGAGAAAACTACCAAATTATTGCTGGAGAGAGAAGATGGAGAGCTTGTACTGACTTAGGTTTGGATAAAATACCTGCAATAGTAAGAGATTTAGATAATAAAAGCCAAACAGAAATGGCATTAATAGAAAATATTCAAAGAGAGGATCTCAATCCTATTGACGAAGCTATAGCTTATGATTTACTTATTCAAAGATATGATTTAACTCAGGAAGAATTGTCTAAAGTAGTAGGAAAAAGTAGAGTTTATGTAACGAATATACTTAGACTATTGAAATTATCAGAATTTGTTAAGAAGATGATTATAGAAGGTAAAATTAGTCAGGGTCATGGAAAAATACTCATAGGATTGACAGAAAATAGACAAAATCAACTAATAAATAAGGTAATTAAGGAAAAATTGTCAGTTAGAGAATTGGAAAAGATAGTTAAAAATCTTAAGAAACAAAGTAAGGAAAAAAAGAAAAAACCGGATAAAGAAGCTTACGTATTAAATTTAGAAGAAGAACTTCAAAGTGCTTTAAATACAGAGATTAAAATAAAAAACAGAGGGAAAAAGAAGAAAATAGAAATCTTTTTTAGTAATGATTCTCAATTAGAAAATATTTACAAAATATTGATAAATAAGGGTAATAAATAATTGACAAAAAAATAACAATAAAGTATAATAGCCGAAACGATTAATTTTCGGTTATTATTTATTTTTATATAAAATAGGAGGTTAAAAAGTGCAAAAAGCTATGAATTTGAAAGAAAACCAGAAAAATTTTGAAGAATTGAAGGCTTATATAGAAGAACATAAAGGTGAAAAAGGTATCTTAATGCAAACGTTACACAAGGCACAAAAATTATTTGGATATTTACCTATTGAGGTACAGAAATATATATCAGAAGAGACTAATATACCTATGGCGGAAATATATGGAGTTGCAACTTTTTATACCCAATTTTCTTTAACCAAAAAAGGAAAGAACACTATATCCGTATGTATGGGAACTGCATGTTATGTTAAAAATGCACAGTTGATATTAGATAGATTGAAAAAAGAGTTAGGTATAGAAGAAGGTAAAACTACTAAGGATGACTTGTTTACCCTGGATGCTACCAGATGTTTAGGATGCTGTGGACTTGCACCTGTAATAATGGTAGGTGAGGACGTTTATGGGAAAATATCCCCTGATGATGTACCAAAAATTTTAGCAAAATATAAATAAAATTTGG
>CAYMUD010000058.1:0-7529 GCA_964393495.1 uncultured Clostridia bacterium
TTTTTTTAAACATATTTTTCATTATATCCCTCTTTTCCTTAAAATAATGTATGAAATGTAAATGATTTCCTTTATATTATATACCCATTTTCAAGAAAATAATAATTATATTTCAATTCCTCCTTTTCTTTAATATAAGTATATATTTGAATTATGCAGTAAATATAAAAAAAGAACCACTTTTAAAAAAGCAGTTCTTAAAATAGTAAACTTATACACATAGTTTTTTATTTAAATCTTATATAAGTCTTATAATGACTCTTTCTCTTTTTCTAATTTCTTAAGTTCTTCATTTAAGGCTGGAACCACCTTGTTTAGGTCTCCTACTATTCCCACATCTGAACTTTCAAATATAGGTGCAGTTTCATCTTTGTTAATTGCAACAATAAATTCCGACTCTTCCATTCCAGCTAAGTGCTGTATAGCTCCCGAAATACCGCAAGCAATATATAAGTCCGGTCTTACAGTTTTTCCTGTCTGTCCTACCTGAACTTCTTTAGGCATCCAATCAGAATCTACAGCAGCTCTTGAGGAAGATACTACACCACCTAATATTTGGGCTGTTTCTTCAAGTGCTTTAAAATTATCGGGACTTCCTACTCCTCTACCTCCAGAAACAAGTATATTAGCTTCCTGTATATCTATTTTATTAGATTTTTCTTCCACTACCTCAAGAATCTCGTAAGTCTTATCTTTTTCTTCTATTCTTACATCAAATTTTTCAATTTCTACTTTTCTAGTTGTATCTTTTTCTTCCTTCTGCATAACTCCAGGTCTAACAGTTGCCATTTGTGGTCTATGATCAGGGCATTCTATGGTAGCCATTATATTTCCACCAAAAGCAGGTCTTGTCATCATAAGGTCGCTATTTTCTTCATTTATCTCCAGCTTTGTGCAATCTGCTGTCAATCCTGTATGGATTCTTCCTGCTAGCCTTGGTGCTACATCCCTGCCTATTGCAGTTGCTCCAAATAATACTATCTCAGGTTTTTTATTTTCTATTACTTCTTTAAGTGCTTTCGTGTAAGGTTCTGTCATATATATATCTAAATCTTTATTTTCTACATATATTATATTATCTGCTCCGTAGTGGCCAAGTTTTTCTATTTCCTTTACACCTTTTCCTAATACAACAGCTGTTACTTTCTGATCTAATTCTTGGGCAAGTTTTTTACCTTCACCTATTAATTCAAGAGATACGTTTTCTATTTCTTTGTTTTTCTGTTCAACAAATACAAATACGCCTCTGTAATCTTTTTTATCCATCATTTCCCCTCCCTTATATAATAAATTTTTCTTTTAATTTCTCAACTATCAACTTTGCTGCTTCTTTTTCGTCTAAATCTTTGTAAAGTTTGCCTGCTGTTTTAGCTCCTTTAGTAAAAGATTTTTTAACCTTTGTAGGAGAACCTTTAAGCCCTATTTCTTCTTTTCTTATGTCTAAATCATCAAAGGTTATTTTTTTTATTTCCTTTTCTCTATGAGCATCATATATTAGTCCAACCTTCATATATCTTGGTCTGTTCATTTCACTAAGTGTTGTAATAAGACAAGGTGTTTTTACCTTAACCTTATGGTATCCATCTTCAAATCTTCTTTTTAATATTAGACTATTTTCATCCTTTTCTAAAGCTTCTACATAACTTACATGGGGAATTTTCAAATGCTCTGCTAATTCTGGTCCAACTTGAGCAGTATCTCCATCTATCGCCTGTCTACCTGCTATTATAAGGTCAAAATCCATCTTTTCTAGAGCTTTTGCCAGGGTTAATGACGTAGACCAAGTATCTGCTCCTGCGAAGGCTCTATCCGTCATCAGAATTGCCTCGTCCGCACCCATAGCCAAAGCTTCTTTTAGGGCAAAATCTGCTTGTGTTGGTCCCATTGTCAAAACTGTTACTTGAGCATCATATTTATCTTTCAATACTAAAGCCGCTTCCAAGCCGCATTTATCATCTGGGTTAATTATACTTGGTACTCCTTCTCTTATTAGAGTTCCTGTTTCCGGATTTAACCTAACCTCAGTAGTGTCCGGAACTTGTTTAATACATACAATTATTTTCATTTCTTTATCCTCCTATAGCATATTTGCGGAAACAACCATTTTCATTACCTCGGATGTTCCTTCATATATTTCTGTAATCTTAGCGTCTCTCATCATTCTTTCCACAGGATACTCTCTTGTATATCCGTATCCTCCGTGAAGTTGTACCGCTTTATTTGTTACTTCCATGGCTGTTTCTGAAGCAAATAACTTGGCCATAGCCGCTTCGTTGCTGTAAGGGATCCTATTATCTTTATTAAATGCCGCTCTATAAACAAGTAATCTTGCTGCATCTACCTTTGTCTGCATATCAGCTAATTGGAATTGTGTGTTTTGAAACTTTGATATAGATCTTCCAAACTGCTTTCTTTCTTTCACATATTTTACCGTTTCATCAATTGCTCCTTGAGCTAAGCCTAATGCCTGTGCAGCTATACCAATTCTTCCTCCGTCTAAGGTTTTCATTGCTATTGAAAATCCCTTTCCTTCTTTTCCAAGTATATTTTCTTTAGGTACTTTTACATTTTCAAATATAAGTTCACAAGTTGCTGAACCTTTTATACCCATTTTTAATTCTTTTTTTCCTATTGTAAAACCCTCATATTCTTTTTCTACTATAAAAGCAGATATTCCTCTAGTTCCCTTACTTTTATCCGTCATAGCTAATACAATAAATACATCTGCATTTGCTGCATTTGTAATAAATATTTTGGACCCGTTTAAAATATAATGATCTCCATCTAAAACTGCTTTTGTTTGCTGACCTGCAGCATCTGTACCTGCATTTGCTTCTGTAAGACCGAAAGCACCGAGTTTTTCACCCTTCGCCAATGGTGCTAAATATTTTTGCTTTTGCTCCTCAGTTCCAAATTCATATATAGGTCCACAACACAGAGAAGTATGAGCTGAAAGTACAACTCCTGTAGTTCCACAGGCTTTTGATAATTCTTCTACCAGCATTATATATGCTAAAATATCTCCACCTTGTCCTCCATATTTTTTAGGAAAGGGTATACCTAACATTCCATTATTTTTCATCTTCTCTACAGTTTCAACAGGAAATCTTTCTTCTTCATCTATCTCTCCTGCAATAGGTTCTACTTCGTTTACTGTAAATTCTTTGTATAGTTTTTTGAGTAATTTTTGTTCTTCTGTTAAATTATAATTCATTTTCATCCTCCTATGATTTAGGTCTTATCCTATAATTAATTTTTTTAACTGTCATCATTAAATTGCTAAGGTTTTTGTGTTGTGAAAGCTATTATGAAACAATATTCTAATTGTTAATTAATTAACTATATTATAGGGCTTTTTAGGATATATTTCAAGTCTTTTTTGTGAACGATTACAATAAAAGCTCTTAAGTACTGTAATTTCAATATATAGCTATTTCATAAATATTTTATGAATATTAATATCGTTAATAAAATAACATTTTTTATTGAGAATTTTATAATTATTTAATAATTTTTAATAATCATAGGTATTGATAATCTTTTAACGATATAGTATAATGTGTTCTCATTCCATTATAAAAGGAGGTAATTTATGGATATTTATATTTGTGTAGGCAGTGCCTGTCATCTTAAAGGCTCTTACGAAGTTATTAAAAAATTCCAAAAAGTTATAGAAAGAAACCCAAATTGTCATATTACCTTAAAATCTTCCTTCTGCTTGGGAGAATGTTCAGACTTAGTTTCAGTAAAAGTAAATGATATAGTATATTCTATTTCACCAGAATCAGCAGAAAACTTTTTAGAAAATATAATCCAAAAACAAGTTAAGGTTAGATAATATGAAATTTATAGATTTTGACAAGGAAAAATGTGATGAATGTTTTAAATGTCTTAGGGCCTGTCCTACTAAGGCAATATCTTTTAATCAACATAATAGAGAAATAATAAATGATATGTGCATTAAATGCGGGGTTTGTCAGCAGCTATGCCCTCAAGATGCCCTTACTATACATTCAGATCTTTCAAAGGTTAAACATATGATAAATACTACAGATAAAGTTGCTGTATCTATAGCACCATCTTTTGCTTCGGCTTTTGATACAATGGAAGCTCTAAAAATAGTTGCCGGACTAAAAATTTTAGGTTTTGATATTATAGAAGAAACCGGCTTAGGTGCCCAAGAAATAAGCAAAAATTATATGAATATACTTGAAAACTGGCAGGAGTCTATAGCTATAACCACTTGCTGTCCCGCAGCTAATTATTTTGTAGAAATGTACTATCCAGACCAGATTAAAACTATGCTTCCTGTAGTATCTCCCATGTTGGCTCACGGACAAATTATCAAGGCTAAATATGGGCCTAATACTAAAGTTGTATTTATTGGTCCTTGTTTGGCAAAAAAAGCTGAATCAAAAGAATTATCCGGATATATAGATGGTGTTTTGACCTTTCATGAACTATACAATTGGATGAAAAAAGAAAATATCGATATTAACAAGCTAAATCCATTAAACTTTGATGCTGGAACAAATAAGCACGGAAAAGAATATCCTATGGGTGCCATTTCCAGATGTGCGGAAAATATGGATTACAATTATATAAAAGTCCATGGAGTCCAACAGTGTAAAGATATAATGGAAGATTTATCTAATGATAAGTTTGAAAATCTTTTAATAGAATTAAACATTTGTCAAGGAAGTTGTATAAACGGGCCTGATTATCCTGATAAAAATACCAGCTTTTTTGAAAAAATAAATAGAATGAAAAACTATATCTCAAAATCAACAGAAGATATATCAGATAATTATAATGAAAATTATGATTACGACTTTAAGAGAAGTTTTAAAAATAAAATGATAGACCAAAAAACTCCTTCTTTAAAAGAATTAAAGGATATACTAAAAAACATTGATAAGTTTGAAGAAAAAGATTATTTAAACTGTGGAGCCTGTGGTTATAAATCTTGTATTGATAAGGCCGAGGCTAGTTTTTATGGATTTTCCGATATTACAATGTGTATGCCCTATTTAAGGTCTAAGGCTGAAAGTCTTCAATCTATAATATTTGATAACACTCCTAATTTAATTTTAATTATAGATAGGAATATGAGTATTTTAGATTATAACCCGGCCTTTAGTGAGGTTTTCAATAAAAATAACTCTAATATAAAAGGCTATGATGTAGGTAGCTACATAAATGATGATATTTTTAATAAAGTTTTCAAAAACAAAACCAACATCACAGGTTTAAAGGAAAGATTTAAAGAAATAGACAAAGTTTTTTTTATTAATTTAATTTATATTGAATCTGATGATGTAATAGTAACAATACTTACAGATATCACAACTAACGAAAAAAATAAAGAAGAACTATCCATAGTAAAAGGTCGAACCTTAAAAATTTGCCAAGAAGTAATTGATGAACAAATGAGAGCCGCTCAAGAAATAGCATCCTTATTGGGTGAAACAACAGCCGAAACAAAAGTTAATTTGAACAAATTAAAAGATATAGTTCTTAAAGAGGATGATAATTATGGAGTCTAAAAACGTATTTTATGACATAGCTAAACATTCCTTAAATAAACATGGAGAAGAATTATGTGGTGATAATGTAGAGATATTTAATTCGAAAAATAGGTTGACAATAGTTTTAGCCGACGGTTTAGGTAGCGGTGTTAAAGCAAATATACTATCCACCCTCACTACAAAAATAGCCGGCACTATGCTTCAAAAAGGAAGTTCAATAGAAGAAACTATAAACACTGTGATGGATACTCTTCCAGTTTGTCATTTGAGAAAAATAGCCTACTCTACTCTTGCCGTCATAGACATAAACCAATATAGGGAGGCTTCAATTATCCAATATGATAATCCTCCAATATTTTATAAAAGAAATGGGGAAATGATAGATTTACCCTGTAAAAAAGTGGAATTTGGAGATAAAATTGTAAAATTTTCAAAAGTAGAATTAAAGCTAGGTGATACTTTAACCTTAGTTTCAGATGGAGTAATTCACGCAGGACTAGGAAGAATATTAAATCACGGTTGGGAGTGGAATCATGTGTCAGATTATTTAAAAAAACAAAATATTAGGAATTCCGAAACCTATAACCGCAGACTTATTGATACCTGCAGCAATCTCTATGGTGGTTATCCCGGAGATGATGCAACTTCCCTTACTCTAAAAGTAAGAAATCCAGAAATTACAAACATTTTTACTGGACCTCCTGAAAATTTTCATAAAGACAAAAAAGTAGTAACTGAATTTTTATCTCAAAAAGGAAAAAAAATAATCTGCGGAGGAACAGCTGCAAATATTTTTTCAAGAGAAATGGAAAAAGATATAAGCACTTCTTTTGATTACATAGATCCCGAAGTTCCTCCAATAGGAAATATTCAGGGATTAGATTTAGTTACAGAAGGTATTCTAACCTTAAAAAAACTTCTTAATGAATTAGAATATTATTCCAACTCCATAGAAGAAATATCCTTTGATAAAAAAGACGGAGCCACACTACTAATGAAAATTCTTCTGGAAGAATCAACACACATCAATATGTGGTTTGGAAGAGCCGTAAACCCAGCACACCAAAATCCAGACCTCCCTATTGACTTAAGCATCAAACTAAATATTGTAGGAAAAATATGTAATTTATTAAAGTCCTTAGGTAAAAATGTCAGCATTAAGTATATATAAGGAGCTATTTATGAGAAAATTTGAAAATCAAGTTCAATTAGTAAAATATGAAATATTAAAAAAAGTATCTGAATATGCTTTTAATGATACTTTAGAACAACATATACTAGACATCCCAAACATTGTAAATAAAGGGCCTAACCCAAGATTTAGGTGCTGCGTATATCATGAACGAGCTGTAAGCACTGAAAGAATTCAGATGGCTTTAGGTGGAAATAAAAATAATCCTAATTTAGTTGAAGTATTAGATTCAGCTTGTGATCAGTGTCCTACAAATAGATTCACTATAACGGAATCCTGTAGAGGTTGTCTATCTCACAGATGTGCTTTGTCTTGTCCAAAAGATGCAATTTACATAAGAAATCAGAAAGCACATATAGATTACTCTAAGTGTATAGAATGTGGTAAATGTAAAAAAGCTTGTCCTTATAATTCTATAATCGATACTATGAGACCTTGTCAACGAGCTTGTCCAACTAATGCCATAAGTATAAATGAAATGAAAAAGGCAACTATATCCTTTGAAGACTGTATACAATGTGGTGCTTGTGTCTACCAATGTCCCTTTGGAGCTATTCAAGACAAATCAGAAATTGTAGATGTAATTAAAGAACTAAATAAATGTAAAGAAAAGGAAAATTACAATTTATATGCTGTTTTAGCCCCTTCATTTTCTACTCAATTCAACTATATTGAACTAGAAAAGGTAGTGAAAGGACTGAAAACATTAGGATTTAAAGATGTTGTAGAAGTATCATTAGGAGCTGATTTAGTTACTATATGGGAAACCGAAGAATTTAAATCCCATATGGAAAATCACGAATATATGA
>CAYMUD010000059.1:0-7412 GCA_964393495.1 uncultured Clostridia bacterium
CAAATAATGATCTATCCTGAAAATTTGATTTTCTTTAAATACCTTTGTAATTTCATTGTTGAGTTTTTTTGCGCTTTCAAAATCTTTTCCAAAAGGCTTTTCTATAACCATTCTATTCCAATGGTTATTTCCATCAATTATGTTATTTTCTTTTAAATTATTTACTATAGCTCCAAAATATTCAGGAGATACAGCTAAATAAAACATAAGATTTGAAGAAATTTCTTTGCTTTTATTATCTTCAAGTAAATATTCATATAATTTTTTATATTCAGATAATTTTGTAAAGTCCATCTTTAAATAATAGATTTTTTCAGATATTTTATTCCATAATTTTTGATTAGTTTCTATATTTGTATACTCTTTGATACCTTTATACAGCATATTACTATATTCTTCCTGACTTATATTTCTTCTTCCAATTCCAATCAACTTGAATTTGTTAGGAAGATATTTTCCTTTTTCAAGTTCATGTATTGCAGGAATTAGTTTTCTTTTAGTAAGATCTCCTGTGCTACCAAAAATAATCATTGTACAAGATAAATTATCCATACTTACCACCTCATTTTTCAAGTCTTTCCATTTTATGTTTACCAAACTGGAACCTCAGTCCAGAAAGAAGTTTACCACTAAAAGTATCTGTTTGTTGACTTCGATACCTTGTATATAAAGCTGCTGTAATGACAGGAGCAGGGACTTTTCTGTCTAAAGCTTCCTCCACAGTCCATAGTCCTTCACCACTTGCATTAATTACACCAACTATATCTTCAAAATCCTCTTTATGATCTATAAAAACTTTTTCAGTTAATTCCATCAGCCAACTTCTAATTACAGAACCATGCTGCCAAACTTTAGCTACTTTTTGATATTCTATATCATAATCACTTTGGGACATAATCTCAAAGCCTTCTCCTATTGCCTGCATCATTCCATATTCGATACCATTATGAATCATCTTAACGTAATGACCGGAACCAGACTCTCCAATATAGGCATAACCATTAGGGACACATATATCTAAAAATAATTGTTCAATATCCTTTACAACATGTTTTTCTCCACCGACCATCATACAGGCTCCACTTCTTGCTCCTTCAATTCCTCCACTTGTACCTACATCTATATAGTGGATATTTCTTTCTTTTAATTTTTCATATCGTCTTTTAGTATCCTTATAATGACTATTTCCTCCATCTATCAATATATCTTTTTCTGATAAATAAGGTAACAACTTATCAATCATCTCATCTATTGCAGAACCTGAGGTTATCATCATAAAGATAACTTTTCTGTCATCAAGCTTATGAAAAAGTTCTTCAATTTCATAAGCTACTTCAACATCTAAAGATTTGATTCTGTCTAATTTCATAGAACTCCTGTTATATGCCACGGGTTCGTAACCACAATCTTTTATATTTAAGGTTAGCGGATACCCCATTTTCCCTAATCCTATTATTCCAATTTTCATTTTTAAATCCTCCTTTATCATACATAAAATATTTACCCGAAAAAATAGAAATAATGCATTTTTAAGATTATAAATATTATTTATTATATAGATTATCATTATTTTAATATATAGAAATGAAATTTTTAATAGTACAATTAAGTTTAATACTAAAATAATAGGGTATAAATAAAACATATTCTCAAATAAAGCTATAATTGTGAAAAAAAGTAAATTGGCTTAAAAGTTAATTATTTTAGCAATTATTATTAATTACCGTGAAATTAACTGATGTTTTTATCAAGATTTTTTCAGATACATTTATTAATTAGGAGGTTGTTTCGATGAAATTAAAAGGAAAAGTAGTTATAGCACAATCAGGAGGTCCTACAGCAGTTATTAATCAAAGCTTGGTAGGAGCTGTACTAGAATCCAGAAAATTTCCTCAAATTACAAAGGTTTACGGTGCATTAAATGGAGTTGAAGGAATAGTTAATGAAACCTTTATGGATTTAACTCAAGAAACCACTAATAATTTAGAACAGGTTGGAATTACTCCATCATCAGCGCTATTGTCTACTAGAGTTAAGCCGGATGAAAAATACTGTAAAGAAATTTTTAAGGTTTTAAATGCCCATGATGTGAGGTACTTCTTTTATATAGGGGGAAATGATTCTTCGGATACTGTAAGAATAGTAAATGAAAATGCAAATAAAGCTGGATATGAACTTAGAGCTATTCATATACCCAAAACAATAGATAATGATCTTGTACTAAATGATCATACACCAGGATATGGTTCAGCAGCCAGGTATGTGGCTGAAACTTTTATGGGACTAAACTTAGATAACAGGTCGCTGCCGGGAGTACATATAGGAGTTGTAATGGGAAGACATTCAGGGTTTTTAACAGCCGCTTCATCATTAGCTCAAAAATATCCAGATGATGGACCACATTTAATATATCTACCTGAAAGAGTTTTTAAAGTTGATGAATTTTTAAAGGAAGTAAAGAAGACTTATGATAAGCTAGGAAGATGTCTTATAGCGGTATCTGAAGGTATAAAAGACGAGAATGGAAATTTAATAGCGACTTCATTGACAGATGGTGTTGAAAAAGATTCCCACGGCAATGTATTGCTTTCAGGGAGCAGTTCCTTAGCAGATATGTTATCAAATTTAATAAAGAAAAAACTTAATATATCTAGAGTCAGAGCTGATACCCTTGGTTATCCTCAACGAAGTTCTATTTCAAGTATTTCTGATGTTGACCAAAGGGAAGCAAGGGAAGTAGGAGAAAAGGCAGCTCAATTTGCTATATGGAATAAAATTGACGGTTCTATAACAATTCAAAGAACAGGATTTTATTCAGTAGATTATAAATTAGTAGATCTAAAAAAAATTGCAGCTAAAACTAAGATTATGCCTCCTGAATTTATTAATGATGAAGGAAATGGTATAACAGATGAATTTAAATTTTATCTTAGACCCTTAGTAGGATCAAATCTAGGAGTAGTACATAGACTGAGAGCACCATTGGTAAAAAAAATATTAAACAAATAATATTTATTTGAACTATTTATAATAATTATAGAAAATCTCCAGAATATTATTTCTGGAGATTTTAATTTATTTTATGAAAGTCCCTTCATCAAGTTCTTTAAAAGCCCTGTTTATTTCTTCTTGGGTATTCATGACAATAGGACCACCCCAAGCTATTGGTTCATTTAAAGGTTTGCCTGCAAAAAATAGAAATCTACTTCCATCAGAAGAGTTGATTTTTATCTCATCACCTTGAGTTAGTAAAATTCCTTTTTCTTTGTCAAAATCAGCACTATCTCCATTATCAAACTTAATGGTTCCCTTTATCATAAGCAGAAATACCTTTTCTTCCTTATCAATAGAATATTCGAAGGTTTTTCCTGGTTTTATTTCAACATCTAAATAAATAGGATCTACATAAGTTCCTTTTACAGGACCTTTTAGGCCTTTATATTCACCGCATATAATATTTACTTTAGAATTTTTATCTTCAAAAGTTTTCAAGTCTTTTACTGTAATATCTCTATAAGCAGGTTCCGTCATTTTATTTTCTTTTGGTAAATTAAGCCACAATTGAGCTCCCAGCATTCTTTTTGATTTTTTAGGCATTTCTTGATGAACGATACCGCTACCGGCAGTCATCCACTGACAACCATAAGGTTCGATGATACCGCTGTTGCCTAAACTATCCCCATGTTCTAATTCACCTTCGATTAAATAGGTTATGGTTTCTATACCTCTGTGAGGATGCCAAGGAAATCCTTTTGTATAATCCTCAGGATTAGTAGAATCAAAAAAATCTAATAGTAAAAAAGGATCTACATCCTCAACATCTCTATTACTAAAAATTCTATTTAATTTAACTCCTGCACCATCTTGGGAGATTCTTCCCTTGTATTTTTTAAATATATTTCTTCTCATAATATCACTCCTCGTTTATATTGTATAAAATATATACCCTTTCATTACAATAAATAAACATTTTTATATTTAAAATACCTTTGGGTATAAATAAAACATATATAAGTTTACTATTTACTATTTTAGTATTATAATAAAAAAAAGGATGATAACTATGAAAAAGAAAATACTATTTAGATTTTTTCTTGTAATATTCATTATATCAGCAGGCTTATTAATAAATACTTATTATAAATCATATAAAGCTGATAAATTATACGATGAAGCAAGGAACATGTATTATGAAAATATAGAAAAAGTCTTAGATGAAAAAATAAATAATAATGAGGAAGAAATAGAGAATATAGAAGAAATTGAAAATGCTGGGGAAGTAGTTGAAGAAATACTCGAAGAAGAATATAATGAAAATCCTTCTGAAGAAGCTCAAGAAGAGATTTCTGAAGGGGAGTCTGTTCAGCAAGAACCTCAACAGGAAGAAAGCTCCATAAGTAAAGAGGATATAGTTTTTGAAGAGAATGTTATTGGTTGGATAAACGTAGACGGAACAAACATAGATTACCCTGTAGTTCAGGCTGATGACAATGAATATTATCTTAACCACAACTACAAAGGAGAAAGAGATTCCTATGGTTCAATATATATGGACTTCAGAAATGTAAGCGTAGAAAGGGATGACAATATCATTATTTACGGTCATAAAATTAGGGATGGTTCTATGTTTTCAGATTTAGCAAACTACACAAACGAAGGAATATATAAAGAGTATTTTGAAAACAATGATACCGTAACTTTGGATCACAACGGGGAAAGGACAACTTGGCAAATATACTCTGCATATGTTGTAAATCTAGATAGGGAAGATTATTATTTATTTACAATATTTAAAGATAGAGAAAAATATAAGGATTTTATAGAAGATTCCAAAGAGAGATCTTTAGTAAAAAAAGATATTGAAATAACAGAAGATGATACAATAATATCTTTAGTAACTTGCAACTTCTGGTATGATAATGCTAGAGTCATAATTCACGGGAAATTAATAGAATAAAAAATCCAGCCTAGGCTGGATTTTTTATTCTATATTTTCTAAATTAAAATACTGATTAGGAATAATAGCTTCCTTTAAATTATAACTTCCTAAGTTACCCATGGCTTCCCCGTTATAGGAAAACATAACACTCTCTATACCTTCAATACTTGTTAAAGAATAAATCAAGCTGTCTACCAGCATATTTTGCAAACTTTCATTATTTGAGTACAAATTCGATATATTTTTATTAAAATCTATTTTAAGGTTATTCCCATCTAGAGAGATGCTATTTATCTTAATATCATCTAATGACTGTAAATAACTTTTTCTATTATCCTTAATAAAAGTATAAATTCTTTCTACTTGCTCTTCTAAAGGAACATTTTCATCTAATAAAATACTCTTTTCACTTAGGTAAAACCTTTCTCCAACTAATACGGGAATATATACAGTTATATCATCAGGGTAAGCAATAGAGCTTTTGACGTTTATACCGTTAAACCAGCTGTCTTCAACTAAATTATCAAAAGTGAATCTTATTCTTGATGAATTGGGCATTTGTGAAAAAGTCTTTACAAAAGAATAAAAAGAATTTTCACTGTACTCTCCCTTATATATTTCAGAATATTTTGGCAAATCAACATATATAATACCATCTCTTAAAATTATATAATTTACACTCCCTATTGGAGAAGTTAGATTACTATCTATCGGTCCTTTTAACAATTCATTTTCGATAATATTATGAAGTAAATCAGATGTGTTCACAAACCTATATACTGGAATTAATTCATAGTTATTATTTTGGAAATATAACTTAACAGGAGTAAGCTCATAAGATTCATTAGTTCCGACATGATAAAAACCTTTTAGTTGGTATTCTACAGTAATTTCTACTTTGTCAGATAAATTATTTTCTCCTGATGCAGTAAAAATAAACTTGTAGTCACCATAGGATAAATCCAAGTTTTCGTTAGAAATATCAACAATAATATTTAAAGGTTTACCATCAACAATAGTTGTTTTGCTAAATGCATATTCGATATTTTTAAAATCAACCTTACTTCCATTATCAAAAATTTCCAATTCTAACATATTATTTGGATTAAAATAAATTTCTTTTTCAGAATTAGTTTCCAAGAATAAATTTATTTTTGAAGGATTATTAAATTCATTACCATCCCTAGATTTTAAAGAAACATAAATATTTTCATCAATTTCTTCAATATCAACTACACTGCTAAAATCCATTGGTGATAAAAAAATAGGTAAAGTTGATGCACAAAAAATTATTATTCCAATTATAATTAGATTTTTTATTACTTTCATAATACACTCCTATAGTTACTGATAATTATTATATAATAAAAACAACTAAATTAAAACACAGAAGCAGCAAATTAATGTTATAATAATATATAAAAACAAAAAGGATGTGTAGTAATGGCAAAACCTGTAAAAAAAGGGGAAATAACAGAAATAAAAATTATTGATTTAAATTTTAGAGGACAAGGAGTAGGGAAAATAGATAACTATGTAGTTTTTGTGGATAATAGTCTTCCTGGAGATAGATTAAAGATAAGAATAATAAAAGCAATTTCCAAATATGGAGTAGGAGAAGTTGTTGAATATATAGAAAGATCTGAAAAATTTGAAGAACCAGCTTGTCCTTATTTTTACAATTGTGGCGGGTGCCAAATAATGCATATGAAATATCAAGAACAGTTAAATTATAAAAAGGATATATTAATAAATGAACTAAACAGGAATAATTTAGAAAATATTAAAAATATTAAAATTAAAGATACCATAGGAATGGAAAATCCCTTCAGGTACAGAAATAAAGGTGCATTTCCTCTAAATATAGTTAATGGGAAAGTGTTAATAGGTCCATATGAAAAAGCAAGTCACAGTATTGTAAATATAGATGATTGTTTAATACAAAATCAGTGGACGGGAGAAATAATAAAAATATTAAGAGATTACATAATCAAAAATAATATTTCTGTATACAACGAAAGAAAGCATAAAGGTTCCATAAGACATATATTAATGAGGAACAACCAAGATGATGATCTTATGTTGGTAATAGTTAGCAGGGATAATATTAAAAATAAACTAAATAAATTTAATGATGAGATAGTTGAAAAAATACCAAATATCAAATCTATATTTTTAAATATAAATGATGAAAAAACTAATCGAATATTAGGAAAGAAAAATATATTGATGTATGGTGATGAATATATTAATGATAAAATATTCGATCTTGAATTCAAAGTATTCCCTCATACTTTTTTTCAGGTTAATCATGTACAGACAGATAAACTCTACTCTAAAGCATTAAAATATGCTGACATTAAAGATACTGATACAATTTATGATTTATATTGCGGCGTAGGTACTATATCTTTACTAGCAGCTGAAAAATCTAAAGAGGTACATGGTATAGAGATAGTTAAAGAATCTATTT
>CAYMUD010000060.1:0-7409 GCA_964393495.1 uncultured Clostridia bacterium
GAAATGAAAAAACCGTTGGTGCTGTTATAAATAAACTTTACGAAAAAGAAGTAGAGGTAATATATGAAGCCCTTCACGACGTTCATGTATCAGGACATGCTAGACAGGAAGAGTTAAAGCTGATGCTTAATCTTCTTAACCCAAGATTCTTTATACCGGTACACGGTGAAAGAAGACATCTTCAGCTACATGCAGAACTAGCAGAAGAAATGGGAATTCACCACAACAACACAATAGTAGGATCCAACGGAGACATTATTGAAGTAACGGATAACTACATCAAAACAACATCAAAAGTTGAATCCGGCAATATTTTAGTAGACGGATTAGGAATAGGAGATGTAGGAAATATAGTACTTAGAGACAGAAGAAATCTTTCTGAAAACGGACTCATAGTAGCGGTAGTAACAATAGAAAAAAAATCAGGAAAAATTGCCGCAGGACCGGATATCATATCTAGAGGATTCGTTTATGTAAGAGAAAATGAAGACTTAATGGAAGAATCCAAAAAAGTTGTTCAGAAAGCATTGGACAAATGCTATTCAAACAATGAAAGAGAATGGTCTGCAATAAAAAATACAATAAGACAAGATTTAAATCAGTTTATATACAATGAAATAAAAAGAAATCCTATGATTTTACCAATAATAATGGAAATTTAACAGGAGATAATTTATGAAAAAACTACTAATCCTGGTACTTCTAGTAGCAGTGGCTGTAGGTTACGGATTTTATTTTTACAACGATAATCTAACAGCAGTAGATGAAGGTAAAACAAAAATGATAACTATAGAAGGTGGGAGTAGCTCTGATGATATTGGAGCTATTCTACTTGATAATAATCTAATAAAAAATCTTACAGTTTACAAAATTTATCTCAGACAAAATAATTTAGGTAGTCAGCTTAAGGCTGGGGATTTTGAAATAAGTGACAACCTAAGTCTACCGGAAGTAGTAGATCTAATAATACAAGGTGAGAACATAGATAAAACCACCAACTTTACTGTACCTGAAGGTTTAAATGTGACTGAAGTTGGAAAGTTGTTAAGTGAAAAGTTTGAATTCACCCAAGAAGAGTTTCTAACCTTGACAGAACTTGTAGATATCTACAGAGACAGCTATGAATTTTTAGAAGATAGAGAGATTGTAACATTGGAAGGCTTTCTATATCCAAATACTTACAATGTATACGTTGATAGTACCGCAGATGATATTATAACAATTATGCTTAAAGGCTTTGATAACATATATCAAGAACATATCAAAGGGAATACAGGAGATAAAAGTGTATACGAAATAGTAAAAATGGCTTCTGTTGTAGAAGGAGAAGCTCAGGTAGATGAAGAAAGGCCTATTATAGCTTCTGTATTTTACAATCGTATTGAAATAGGTATGATGCTGCAATCTTGTGCTACAGTACAGTATGCCCTTGGAGAAAAAAAGGAAAAACTTTACGAAGAAGATCTTAAAGTAGAATCCTTATACAATACATACCAGCATATAGGATTGCCTATAGGACCTATTAACTCCCCGGGACTTACATCCATAAAAGCAGCTTTAAACCCTGCCCAAACCGAATATATATACTTCTTAGCAAAGGGAGACGGTTCTCACTACTTTACAGATGACTACAATGATTTTTTAGATGCAAAAGCTAAATACATAAATTAGGTGATATTTTGGAATTAATAAACAAAGAATTTACAACAAATTATATAAAATCTTTAATCGAAGAAGATAAAGAAATAGCAGATTTTAGGGAGAAATGTGATAAAAGAAAACTCCCTATAATTCACCAAGAGGTGGCTAACTTTATAAAAGTTATCCTCCATCTTTATAAACCCTTAAAAATCCTTGAATTAGGAACTGCTGTAGGCTTTTCTTCTTTTTTTATGGCAAAAATCATAGATGACCATAGATTAATAATAAAAACAATAGAAAGAAGAAATACCTTTATACAAGAAGCGTCGGATAATTTGAAGGATTACAAATATAAAGGACAAGTAGATATACTTCCAGGAGATGCTTTAGAATTACTTCAAAACCTGGACGAAGAATTTGACTTAATATTCATAGATGCAGCCAAAAGTAAATATTTGGATTTTTTACCTTATTGTTTTAAATTGTTAAAAAAAGATGGTATTATTATATCAGATAACGTACTTTACAAAGGTATGATAGCAAACGAAGATTTGGTAAAAAGAAGACAGAAAACCATAGTAAGAAAAATGAGAAAATATTTAAAAACTATAAGTAATCATAAATCCATGGAATCTTCAGTACTCCCAATTGGAGATGGTCTTGCAATTACTATAAAAAAAGGAGAAAGCTATGAATAAAACGGAACTTCTTGCCCCTGCCGGTAATTTAGAAAAATTAAAAATGGCCGTAATTTACGGTGCCGATGCTGTATATTTCGGTGGACAGAATTTTGGACTAAGAGCTGCAGCAAAAAACTTTGACTTAGATGATATAGAAGAAGGGGTAAAGTACTGTCACGCTAATGGTGCAAAAGCATACCTTACAGTAAATATGATACCTCATGAAGATGATTTGAAAGATTTAGAAAAATATATAGAATTTTTAGAAGAAATAAAAGTAGATGCTCTTATAGTAGCAGATCCCGGTATATTAAGTATAGTGAAAAAAACCTCACCAAATATGGAAATTCATCTAAGTACTCAGGCCAATACTACCAACTCCCATAGTGCCAACTTTTGGTACTCTCAAGGAGTAAAAAGAATCGTGCTGGCTAGAGAACTATCCTTAGAAGAAATAGAGAAAATGTACCTTAATAAAAATGTAGGCTTAGAATTAGAAGCATTTATTCACGGAGCTATGTGTATGTCCTATTCCGGAAGATGCCTTATCAGTAGTTTTATGACGGGAAGGCACGCAAATTTAGGAAACTGTGCTCAACCCTGCCGATGGAAATATGCTCTAGTAGAAGAAAGTCGACCGGGAGAGTATTTCCCTATTATGGAAAATGACCAGGGTAGTTTTATACTTAATTCTAAAGATTTATGTATGTTTCATAATCTTAAAGATATAATAAGTGCAGGAATTAAATCCTTAAAAATCGAAGGAAGAATGAAAAGCTCTTATTACACAGCTACAGTGGTCAGATCTTACAGAAAAGCAATAGATAATCTTAAGAACTCTGATTTTGATAAAGAATACTGGTACAATGAAATCTTAAAAGCATCTCATAGAGACTTTACTACTGGGTTTTACTACGGCAATCCAAAAGAAAAAGGACAACTTTATACTTCCAGCTCATATATTAGAGAATACGACTTTATAGGTTGGATTAAGGATTATAATCCTACTACTAAAATAGCTACAGTAGAACAGAGAAATAAATTTTCAGTTGGAGAAGATGTAGAAATATTTGGTCCAAACATTGAACACATAGATTATAAAATTCAAACCATAATAGATGATAAGGGTGAAGAAGTAGAATCAGCTCCTCATCCTCAGCAAATGGTAAAGATGAAAATAGACAGAGAAGTCAAACCGGATTATTTAATAAGAAGAAAGAGATAGAGAAAGGATTTAATATGGATAGACCTATTTTTATTGGAATAACAGGAGGATCAGGCTCCGGGAAAACTACTATAGTAAATAAAATCAAAACAGACATACCAAAAGCAAGTGTTCTTGTAATAGAACAAGACTCCTACTACAAGGATCAAAGTGAACTTTCCTACGAAGAAAGGTGCAAAACCAACTACGACCATCCTTTTGCCTTTGACAGTAACCTTTTAGTAGAGCATCTCCAAAAACTTTCAAAATGGGAAGATATTGAAAAACCTACATACGACTATTCTATACATAATAGAAAAAAAGAAAGAGAACTTGTCAAACCAAAAGAGATTATTATACTAGAAGGCATTTTAATATTTTACGATGAAAAACTTAGAGACCTTTTGGATATAAAGATATTTGTAGATACAGATTCCGATATAAGACTTGTAAGAAGAATAATAAGAGATATTAATGAAAGAGGAAGATCCTTAGAATCCGTATTAAATCAGTACATGAAAACTGTAAGACCAGCCCACGAGCAGTTTATAGAACCTACTAAAAAGCACGCCGATATCATAATTCCAGAAGGCGGTCATAATCTAGTAGCTATAGATATTATGGTTACAAAAATTAAATCATTAATTAAAAGAATATAAGATTTTAGGTTGTAAAGCTATATTATTAGTTTTACAACCTATTTTTATTGATTTTTTAACATTATGTGATATTATTAGTATATATTGTTTCAAAAAACTTAGCAAAGAGCGGTGAAAATATGGACAATAAAGAACAAGGAATGAAACTCGGAGAACTTTTAGTTTACTCTGGGAAAATAACTCAAAAACAGCTTCGCCAAGCACTAGAAACCCAGAAAGAATCTGGTAGAAAACTTGGCGAAATAATTATAGATAAGGGATGGGCTTCAGAAAATGAAGTAATGGGAGTCCTGGAAAACCAAATGGGAATAGAAAGCTTTGATATAAAAGAAGAAGTGATTGAGCCTGAAATTCCTAAATTAATTACAGAAAACTTAGCACGAAGATATTCAGCAGTACCGGTAAAAGTTGAAGGTAATAAATTGAAAGTTGCTATGTACGACCCATTAAATATATTCGCTATTGAAGATATAGAAATAGCAACAGGCCTTAAAATAGAGCCTGTACTGTCTTCTAAAAAAGACATAATCGGAGCTATAGACCAGTACTTTGGTAAGCAAACAGCAGAAAAAGCTATCGAAGACTTTGTTAAGGAATACAACGAAGACAAAAATGCAGGATTAGACGAAGAATCATTAGAAGCAATAAAAAACGCACCTGTAGTAAGATTAGTAAATTCGATTATTAAACAAGCTCTTAAATCAAGAGCTAGTGACATACATATAGAACCATTAAAAGATACTTTAAGAATTAGGTTTAGAATAGATGGACAACTTCAAGAGATTATGTCACCCTCTAAAAACACCCTTTCTGCCTTGGTCACCAGAATTAAAATTATAGCAGGACTAAATATAGCAGAAAAGAGACAACCTCAAGATGGTAGGGTACAAATGGAAATAGACGGTAGAAATATAGACCTGAGAATCTCTATTCTGCCAACAGTTCACGGAGAAAAAACGGTTATTAGACTTTTAGACAGTGCAAACGCCTTACTTACTAAGGAAGAATTAGGCTTTACAGAAACCAACCTAAGGCTTTTTAATAATATATTAGATATACCAAATGGTATAATATTAGTAACTGGACCTACAGGTAGTGGTAAATCTACAACTCTGTACTCAATACTAAATGACTTTAATAAAATAGATACTAATATAGTAACAGTGGAAGACCCTGTGGAATACAAACTTGATGGTGTAAACCAGGTACAGGTAAATACCAAAGCAAAATTAACCTTTGCCAATGGCCTTAGGTCTATTCTTAGACAGGATCCCGACATTATCATGATTGGTGAGATAAGAGATGCTGAAACAGCTGAAATAGCAGTTAGAGCAGCTATCACAGGACACATAGTGTTAAGCACTATACACACCAATGACGCACCTTCAACCATTATGAGACTTGCAGATATGGGTATTAAGCCTTTTCTTATTACTACCTCAGTAAAAGGGATAGTTGCTCAACGTTTAGCAAGAACCATATGTTCAAACTGTAAAAAAGCTCATACAATAACAGAAGAAGAAAAAGAAATACTAAAAATAGATGAAAACATAACCCTATACAAAGGGGAAGGATGCCAAAAATGTTATAACACAGGTTATAAAGGAAGAACAGCGGTAAATGAAATAATGAAAGTAACGGGAACTATAAGAAACTTAGTTGATAAAGATGCTACAACAGATGAAATAAGACAGGCTGCATTAGAAGAAGGAATGGTTTCTCTAAGGGAAAACTGTAAAGAATTAGTAATAAGAGGAGTTACAACTGTAGAAGAAATGCTGAGAGTTGCATATACTATAGATTAATTAAGGAGGGGTATTATGAGTATAGATATTATGAACTATTTAAAACGTACTATTGAAATAGGTGCATCAGACCTTCACGTTACAGTAGGTCACTATATTTCAATGAGAATAGACGGTAAACTGGAAATAGTAGGGGATAGAAAACTAACTCCAGAGGATACTTTAGCTATTGCCAAAGTACTTTTAAATGACAAACAGATGGAAGTTTTAAAAGAAAAGGGAGACATTGACTTTTCCTTTGCTATAAAAGATGTAGGTAGATTTAGAATAAATGCCTTTAGGCAGAGGGGCACCTACAGTATGGCTCTTAGAGCAGTTAGTTTAGATATACCAAGCTTAGAAGATCTTAAGCTTCCTCAAATATTAAAAGATTTGACTCATAAAAAAAGAGGGATGATAATATTCACCGGTCCAACAGGGAGCGGTAAGTCTACTTCTCTAGCTTCAATGATAGATATCATAAATAGACAGAGAAGTGAGCATATACTTACACTGGAAGACCCTATAGAGTACCTTCATAAACACAACAAATGCATAGTAAACCAAAGAGAGTACGGTTCAGACTTTCAAAGTTTTCCTCAAGGACTAAGAGCATCACTGCGACAAGACCCTGATATAATATTACTTGGAGAGATGAGAGACTTGGAATCTGTAGAAATAGCACTAACGGCAGCAGAAACAGGCCACTTGCTTTTCTCTACTCTACATACTATTGGTGCAGCAGCAACTATTGATAGAATTATAGACGTATTTCCACCTCACCAACAGCAGCAGGTATCGGTACAGTTAGCTAATGTACTGGTAGCAGTAGTATCCCAACAACTAATGGTAAAAAAAGAAGGTGGAAGAGTAGTAGCTACTGAAGTAATGATTACTACACCAGCTATTAAAAACCTAGTTAGAGAAAAGAAAACCCATCAGATTCAAAATGCTATACAAACAGGAACTAAATATGGTATGCATACTATGGACAACGACCTACTTAGACTTTATAGAAATAATACCATCTCAAAAGAAACTGTAATGCAGTACGGTATAGATTCAGACTATTTAAAAAGATATATTATATAGGGGGGAATATAAATGCCTAATTTTAACTATACAGCTTTAGATGATAGGGGAAAGAAAATTAGCGGAAGCTATAATACTTCATCTATATCAGATGTTATAGAAATGCTAAAAAGCAAGAAATATATTCCAGTTAAAATAAATGAAAAAAAATCAAAATCTGTAGATATTAGTTTTTTAGATATTTTTTCAAAAGTTAAAATAAAAGATCTAGCGGTATTTTGCCGGCAGTTTCAAGTTATGCTAAATGCGGGAGTTACAATAGTCAGTTCACTAGATATATTACAGGCACAAACTGATAAAAAAGTTTTTAAAACTATAATTCAGGATTTGTTTGAGAAAGTTCAGAAAG
>CAYMUD010000061.1:0-7370 GCA_964393495.1 uncultured Clostridia bacterium
TAATTCTATTATACAGCAATTCTCTATTCATTTCCAAACCAATTATTATAAAATTGTATTTCTCAGAATATTTTCTAAAATTATTATTTTGAGAATATTTTTTTCCCGTTACTTCTAGAACTTCTAGTGCTCTTACCACTCTTTTTACATTATTGGGATGGATTTTTTTAGCAGCTTCTTTGTCTTTTTCTTCTAATAAACTATAAAGGAACATTTTTCCTTTTTTTTCTTTTAATCCATAGTATTTATTTCTAACTTTCTCATCTGATGATACTTTATTAAAATCTAAATCGTAAAGTATGGAATTAATATATAATCCACTACCACCAACGAGTATGGGTGTCTTATTTTCTGCTAATAATTTGTCTATTATTTCTAAAGACAAGTTTTGATAATCATATACACTGAATTCTTCCTTAGGATCTATCAGATCTATCATATGATGTTTTATGCCTTCTTTTTCTTTTTCATTAATTTTTGCTGTACCTATATCCATTTTTTTATATATTTGCATAGAATCCGTTGATATTATTTCTGAATTTAATCTTTTGGCAATATCAATGGAAACTTTGGTTTTACCAATAGATGTAGGTCCTAATACTACTAATATTTTTTCTTTTTCCATTACAATCATCCTTAACTTTTAATTCTATTAAATAATTTTTTGAAGTCTTTTTCATCAAGTTCTACTATAATCGGTCTCCCATGAGGACAGGTATATGGTTTTTCACAATTTAATAAATTATCTACTAAAGCATGTATTTCTTTTTCAGAGAGAATATCACCAGATTTAACAGAATCTGTACAGGCCTTTTTAATTAAAGTACTAAGCTGTACATTACTTTTATCAAAACCTTCTAATCCTTCAAGTAAGCTGTAAAATAATTTTTTAGAGTCAATATTTTTTAAAAAAGAAGGTAGTGATCTAATAATAATAGTATTAATTCCAAAAGTTTCTATTTCCAAACCAAATTCTTCGAATAAAGATTTATTATCAAGGGCTTTTTCATATTCAGAAGAAGAAAGTCCAACTTTTATAGGTACTAATAATTCTTGTATGTTAATTTTTCTGTTTCTAAATTTTTCAATATATTTTTCGTAATTAATTCTTTCATGAGCAGCATGCTGATCTAGTATATAAAGAACTCTTTTTTTAAAATCTTGAAATAAAATATATGTATCAAAAATATATCCTATAAAGTGTAGATTATTAAAATTTATCAAGTTATTATTGGTTTTATATTCACTATTATTTTCAAAAAAATCCATATTTTCAAAAGTATTATTTAAATTTGAATCTTCTTTATTTGAAAGTCCAAGCAAATTGTTTTGAGTATAGTCGATTTCTTCTATGATTTTTTCATTATCAACTTTTTTATCAATATCCATATTTATATTTGAATAATCTTTATCAATTTTTAAATTATTTTCATGGCTTCTTGTATTATTGCTTTCAAAATCTAAAAAATTATTTTTTTTATCTTTAATTTTATATTTTTTCGAGAAAATTTTTCTATTAAATGTTTCTGATAGAACTTCATTTAAAGATTTTTTAATACTAATAAAGTCTTTAAATTTTATTTCATATTTCTGAGGATGTATGTTTACATCTATATTTTTAGGATCTGTGTAAATGTATAGAATAAAGCCGGGAAATTTATTAGAAGGGATGACAGTGTTATAGTTTTCCTCCACTATATCAGCAATTTTAGGACTTTTTATATATCTGTCGTTTACGAATACCATCTGATGGCCTCTGTTGCCTCTAAAGTAGTTTAAATCACTTATATAACCTTTTATTCTATATGAATTATTCTTATTATTTTCAATTTTCAATAAAGAGCTGGAAAAATCTTCTCCATATAAAGTTGTGATTTTGTTTATGAGAGTAGTATTTTTAGGAGTGTTAAATATAATCTTCCTATCTCGCAGAAACTTAAATGTTATATTTTTATTTAATAAGGCCATTTTTGTAATAAGATTGGTAATCTTATTACCTTCTGAAATATCAGATCCTAAGAATTTTTTTCTTACTGGCAAATTAAAAAACAAATCTCTGACAATAATAGTAGTACCGGTTATGCATCCTACTTCTTTTTGAGAGATAATTTCATTATTTTTATAAATTATATTTATACCTGTTTCATTTTCAGCTTCTTTTGTAGTGATCTCAACTTTTGAAATAGAACTAATACTTGCTAGTGCTTCTCCTCTAAAACCTAAAGATTTAAGATAGTCCAGATCATCTATCTTATTTAATTTACTGGTATAATGCCTTTTAAGAGCTTTAGATACTTCATTTTTATTTATACCATTTCCATTATCCGTTACTCTTATATATGATTTTCCACCATTTCTTATTTCTACAATAATCTCATTAGCTTCAGCATCTATGGAGTTTTCAATTAATTCCTTAACAACTGAAAGAGGCCTTTCTACGACCTCTCCTGCTGCGATTTTATCTACTGTTAATGAATCTAATTTATTAATCATATTACTCCCCTAGTTCTCCAGATTTCTCTATAACTTCATTCAATATATTTAATGCTTCTATTGGGGTTAATTTATTTATGTTTATATTTAATAAGTTTTCTTCTAAGAAATCTTTATATTCATTTTTGAAATTCCAAAATTCTATTTGTTCTTTTTCACTTGCTTTTTCAGATTTTATATTTTTTAGGTTTTCGTTATTTTTATTTAAGTCCTTTTCTTCCAGATTATTAAGTATTCTAAATGAATTATTAATTACTTTATATGGTAAACCTGCTAGTCTTGCTACTTCAATACCATAGCTTTTATCAATACTTCCTTTAGAAACCTTCCTTAAGAATATTATATCTTCTCCTGATTCTTTTATAAGAATCTTATAGTTATTTACTCCTTGAATTTTATTTTCCAGTTCTGATAACTCATGGTAATGAGTAGCAAACATGCATTTGGACTTTATTTCTTTTGCAATATACTCTGTTACGGACCAAGCAATACTCAAACCATCATAGGTACTAGTCCCTCTACCAATTTCATCTAATATTATTAGACTGTCTTCTGTAGCGTTTTTAAGTATGTAAGATACTTCCGACATTTCTACCATAAATGTACTTTGTCCTTGAGATAAATTATCTGAAGCACCAACCCTAGTAAATATTTTGTCAAGAATGGGAATGTTAGCTTTACTGGCAGGTACAAAACATCCGATATGTCCCATTATGCTAATTAAAGCAACCTGTCTCATATATGTGGATTTACCCGCCATATTTGGCCCTGTAATAATAGAGAATCTATTCATATCTTTGTCTAAGAAAGTATCATTGGGAATAAAATTCTCATCATTAAGCATATTCTCTACTACACAATGTCTACCATCTTTAATATCTATGTATCCATCAATATTAATTTCAGGTCTTATATAGTTGTTTTTCATGCTTATTTTGCAAAAAGAATTTAGTACATCCACAGCAGCTATATATTGTGATGTTTTCTGCATTCTTTTAATATTATTCTTTAGTTCTTCTCTAATTTCCACAAAAATCTCATATTGAAGTTTATTCATCTTCTCTTCAGCAGATAAAATTTTTGATTCCATTTCTTTAAGCTCAGGAGTAATATACCTTTCACTGTTAGATAAAGTTTGCTTTCTAGTATAATGTTCTGGAACCTTATCAATATAGGATTTTGTTACTTCTATATAGTATCCAAAAACCTTATTGTAACCAATTTTTAATTTTTTTATGCCGGTTTTTTCTCGTTCTTCTTCTTGTTTAGCAAGTATCCAATCCTTACCATTTTTAGAAATATTTTTAAGTTCATCTAGATCATCATGATATCCAAATTTAATAATATTTCCATCTTTTAAAGTATTACTGGGGTTCTCAATTATTGAATATTCTAAAAGAAGATAAATATCTTTCAAAGTATCTATTTTGTTTGATATATCTATAGTAATATCAGAAGATATCTTTGATATATCATCTTTTATTTCAGGGATAACCTTTAGAGAACTTTTTAAAGAAACTAAATCTCGTGCATTACAGGTTCCAATAGCTACTTTTCCAGTTAATCTTTCTATATCATATACATCTTTCAAATTTTTAGATAAGTTTTTAGATAAAATAATGTTATCATAAAGCTCTTGAACAACATCCAATCTTTTGTCTATTGATTCTTTGTTCCTCAAAGGTTCTCGTATCCACTTTTTAAGTAATCTTGCTCCCATAGCCGTATCGGTGTTATCTAATACTCCGTACAAAGTATTATTTTTATTTTCATTTCTTAATGGTTCTATTAACTCTAAATTTCTTCTTGTATTTGTGTCGATAATCATATAGTCATCTATAGTATAATAATCCAATTCATTAATATTTTTTAGAATACTCTTTTGGGTATCATAAAGATAATCCAGCAATTGTCCTAATGCTTTAATTTTACTACCTTCATCAAAAATACCCAAAGCTTCTAAAGATATAACACTGAATTGATCTTTAATTAGCTTAGAATAGTAGTCTTTATGGCTTATAGTATCTAATTTACTGTATCTTTCCCTGTATTTATTACTTAGTTGACTTTCTTGATTATTGAATATTAAATCAAAATCAACATTAGATATAATTTCTGATGGATTGATTTTATCTATTTCAGCAAGAATTTTAATATTTAGTTCTTTTTTATCTTTTGGAGTATCGTAAGATGTCAAATACAAGCTTCCAGTTGTTATATCAACATAAGATACACCAAAATATTTTTTGGTGTAATGTATGCTGCATAAAAAATTATTTGTTTTTGAATCAAGCATTTCCGGTTCTGATAATGTACCTGGAGTAATAGTCCTAACTACTTCCCTCTTAACGATTTTATTCTTTCCTGGTTCTTCAACCTGCTCGCATATAGCTACCTTGTATCCTTGTTCTACCAACTTAGCTATATAGTCCTTGGAAGAATGATGAGGCACTCCACACATAGGAGCCTTTTCATCTTGACCGCAATCTCTTGCCGTTAATGTAATATCTAGAGCTTTTGATGCAGTAAGAGCATCATCAAAGAACATTTCATAAAAGTCTCCAAGTCTAAAAAAAACAATACAGTCTCTATATTGCTTTTTTATTTCCATATATTGTTTCATCATTGGTGTTAATTTACTCATAAGCATCCTCCTGGGTTAGAATACCTTCTAAAAACCAAGTTTTAACCCTAGTAATCTTAACATTTACTATTTTACCGATTAAATCCTTGCTACCTTTAAAATGTGTGATTCTGTTACTTGTGCTTCTTCCTGTCAAATAATCATCTTTATTTTTTGATACTTGATCTACTAAAACTTTTACAACCTTACCTATATATTCTTGGTTTTTTTTGTAAAATACAGGATATAGTGCTTCTAGAAGTCTATTAAATCTTTCATGTTTAAGTTTTTCATCTATTTGGTCTTCTCTTTCACCTGCTGGAGTGTTTGGTCTTATGGAATATATAAAGGTAAAAGCAGCATCAAATTCAACTTTTTTGCACACTTCTAATGTTTCTTGGAAATCTTCTTCAGTTTCTCCAGGGAAACCTACAATAAAGTCTGTTGAAATTGAAATGTTAGGAACTGATTTCTTAAGTTTTTCTATTATATCTAGGTAGTTTTTTTGAGAGTATTTCCTATTCATTTCTTTTAAAACCTTACTGCTCCCAGATTGGATAGGAAGATGAATATGATTGCAGACTTTCTTACTTCTACTTAAAAAATCTATAAAATCATCTCCTACATCTTTTGGATGAGAAGAAACATATCTTATTCTTTTAATTCCATCTATTTTTTCAACATCTTCCAATAATTGAGTAAACTTATAATTCCCTTTAAAGTCATTACCGTATGAATTTACATTTTGACCGATTAGTGTGACTTCTTTAAAACCTTTAGATGCTAATCCTTCTATTTCAGCTAATATATCTACACTATCTCTACTTCTTTCCCGTCCTCTTGTATGAGGTACTACACAATAAGAACAAAAGTTATTACATCCATACATTATATTAACAAAACCTTTATGGTTAAACTTTCTTACTGATGGTAGATTTTCGTTTTCTTCACTGCTGTTTTTTTCAAGTTCTACTAAAATTTCCTTGTTTTTATTTGAATGTCTCTTCAACATTTCCGGAAGTTTATAAAAAGTATTTGCGCCGAATATTATATCTATAAAAGGATATTTCTCTAAAAGATAATTTCTTATCTCTTCATTTTGTGGTATGCAACCACCTACAGCTAATATTAAGTCCTTTTTTTCTCTTTTTATTTTTTTTAAGGCACCTAGTTTACCGTATAATTTATTTTCTGCATTTTCTCTAATTAAACAAGTATTATAAATTATCAAATCAGCGGATTCTATTTTGTTAACTTTCTTATAATCAAGATTATTTAACATTCCTGATATTTTTTCTGAATCGTATTCGTTCATTTGACAACCAAATGTCTCAATATAAAAATTTTTATCCATTGCTATCACCTGTAGTTTTTAAAAAAGAATAGTTGTTAGCTGAGCTAACTAACTATTCTTCCTTATCTTTCTTAAGTAAATCTCCTATAGTAATATTATCATCACCTAAAGTATATGATACTTGATTATTATTATTACTAGTTTTCTTTTCTGGTTTTTCAGTTATCATTGTTACTTCTAATTGTTTTTTTCTGTTATCAAAACCTAGAATTTTACATTCTATTTCTTGTCCATTTTCATATTTATCTGCTGGTGTTCTTAATCTTTCTCTTGTTACTTTCTTCATTGGCACAAAACTTTCGAATTGATCATCGAACTCTACAGTAATACCTTCAACAGACATACTTTTAATTTTACCTTTAATCATGTCATATTTCTTTAAATTCTTTGTAAATTTAACAAAAGGATCTTCAGTAAGTTGTTTAACACCTAATGAAAGTCTTTCACGTTTGCTGTCGATATTTAATATTTTTACTTTTAGAGCATCGCCTTCCTTAAGTTCATCTGATGGTTTTTCAACCATATTCCAAGAAATATCAGATACGTGAAGTAGTCCTTGTACATCATCGATCTCAACAAAAGCACCGAAATCAGTAAGGTTTACAATTTTACCTTCTACTACATCACCTACATTGTATTCTTCTACAAATTTTTCCCAAGGTCTTTTGATTGTTGCTTTAAGACTTAAAGACATTCTTCTTTGCTCGATATCTTTACTTAATACTTTCACTGTAATTTCTTCACCTTCTGAAATTACATCTTTAGGGTGTCCGATTCTTACCCAAGAGATTTCATTTATGTGAAGCAGTCCCTCGATACCTTCAATTTCAACAAAAGCACCGAAATTTTTAATTTTATTTACTGTTCCAGTATATTCCTTACCTACTTCAATACTTTCCC
>CAYMUD010000062.1:0-7324 GCA_964393495.1 uncultured Clostridia bacterium
AATATTATTATAATTCAAGGATTTATATTCTGCATTGAACGTAAAAAAGTTAAAAGCTTAAAATATATAGAATCCGTCTTGTCTTCCTGGTATGACAGTAACATAGAAACCATTGAAGATCTTGGTGATTATTTTGAAAAGCAGTCGGAAATTTACGGATATTACAAAAAAATCAAAAGCTCTCTAGGCTTTTCCGGTAGACAATTAACCAAAAGTGAAATGGATATAATTGATAAGTGGTTTTTTGAATGGGATTTTTCTATAGATATGGTCTTAAAGGCATTGGAAAATTCAAGCAAAATACCTAATCCAAATATTAATTATTTTAATTCTATACTAAATGATTGGCATAAAAAAGGATATAAAAAAGTAGAAGATATTAAAGATAGAAAAAGGTCTAATTATAAAGGTAAAAAGACCAAAAAAACAGATTTTGATAATTTCGAACAAAGATACGAAAATTATACGCCAGAAGAACTTGATAAAATAGCGAGAAGAAAGTTTAATAATAAAAATCAGGAGTAGATTAATATTATGAACAATGAAATAATAAGAGATATTTTAAAAAAATTCGATAAAAAAAGATTGAAAAGCAAATCAGATTTAGAATACAGGAAAAACGAACTATATGAAATGGTCCCAACCTTAAAAAGAATCGATAAAGAAATTTCTTTAATAAGTATTAAAATATCTAAGTATACCTTCAGCAAACCGGAAGATTACAAAACAAAAATTTCAAATTTAAAAGAAGACTTGGAAAATTTAAAGAAAAAAAGAAAAAGTATTTACAAAGAAAAAAATATACCTATGGATTATCTACATGCCTCTTTTGAATGTGAAATATGCAATGATACTGGCTATCTTCAAAATGGAGAAAGGTGTATTTGTTTTAAACAGGAGATAATTAATCAACTTTATAAAATGTCTAATATGGAACACATGCTAAAAAAAGAAAATTTTGATACCTTTGATATTGATATTTTCAGCAGCAATATTTATCCTGGTGAAAAACTTTCTCCTAAAGAAAATATGAAAAATATTTATAAAGAAAGTAAAAAATTTAGTCTAAATTTTCATAAAACAAAGGATAATCTTCTTTTTTACGGAGGTACAGGACTAGGAAAAACTTTTATGTGCAATTGCATAGCTAAAGAACTAATTGAAGAGGGCTATACTGTAGTTTACCAAACTTCTTTTAAAATGTTTGAAGTTATAAGCAACTATAAATTTAGAAATAAAACTAATGACGAAATGGATAAAATCAACTATCAACTTCTTTTTGATTCTGATTTATTAATAATAGATGATCTAGGAACCGAATCAAATAACTCTTTTACAAAAACAGAACTATTTAATATAATTAATTCTAGATTAATCTCAGGTAAAAATACTATCGTTTCTACCAATCTTCCCATTGAAAATTTAGGTAGAAATTACACAGATAGGATTGTATCCAGAGTTCTAAATAATTATATAGGTTGTAAATTTTACGGTAAAGATTTAAGATGGGAAAAATAATTTTTTTAGAGGTGCTAGTATGATGTATTTAACTATAAATGAAATCATATTGAGAATATTTGTTGGTTTTATACTAAGCGGTATTATAGGTATAGAGCGAGAAGGCATTAATAGACCTGCTGGACTGAGAACTCATATTTTAGTGGGTACCGGCTCTACATTAATAATGATTACAGGTATATTTCTTGCCGAGACTTATCCAGATACCGACGCAGCTCGTTTAGGAGCTCAAGTAGTAAGCGGTATTGGTTTTTTAGGTGCCGGTACTATAATCAAAGAAGGTGTCAGTGTAAGAGGCCTTACCACCGCTGCTAGTTTATGGGCAACTGCAGGTATTGGATTAGCCTGTGGAGCAGGATTTTTACTACCTGCTGTATTTACTACAGCAATAGTAATGTTTTCTCTTATATTCTTTCAAAAATTGAATCGCGTATTAACTAGTAGGCGACATGAAATTAGAATTAATGTCCTCTGTACAAATGAACCTGGACAAATAGGAGCAATAGGAACTTACTTAGGAAATGAAAACGTACAAATTAAACAAATTTCCATTCACGATGAACAAGAAAAATCTCTTCGCTTAAAAATAGTAGTCCGACTTCCTGTCACTACAACACCCGTAGATATAATTGAAGGACTTCAAACTGTAGATGGTATAAAAGAAATAGAATCATAAAAATACGCCAAAACTTAGTTTTCACACTAATTTTTGGCGCTCTTTTTTTATCCATTTAAAAGAAGTTCATTAATTGGTCTTCCTGGTGGTACTATTGGATATACAGACTCATTACTATCTATCAAACATTCTATAAAAATCGCTTCTTTTAAATTCTTCGTATCATCTAAAACTTGATTTAACTTCTCTATTGATTTTACCTTAAACCCTTTTATTCCATAGGCATCCATTAATTTAACATTATCCACAAAATCAAAGGTATCCGTTTCAGAGTACCTGCTGTTACTGAACATTCTCTGCCACTGCCTTACCATTCCTAAAGAGTGATTATTCATCATTATCATACGTATAGGTAGTTTGTATTTTGATAGTGTCAATAGTTCAATAGAATTCATTCTGAAACTACCATCTCCAGTAATTAAAACTACATCTTTATTCGGATTTCCAACCTGCGCTCCTATTGCAGCTCCAAGTCCGTAACCCATAGTACCTAAACCACCAGATGTAACAAACTCATTTGATTTTTTGAATTTCCAAAACTGTCCCGTCCACATTTGATGCTGACCGACATCTGTAGCTACTACAGTATCTTCTTTAAAATATTCATTTACTGTTTCAAGTATATTTTTAGGAACAAACTCATCTTTTTCAGGATCATCAATCTTCTCTTTTAGTATAGATTCAAGCCACTCTTTTCTCGAATTTTTTTCTACTTTTTCACATAGAAGCTCTAGTATGCTTTTCATATCTCCAATTAAAGGAACACAGTCTTTTGTGTTTTTATCAATCTCTGTATCATCAATATCTATGTGTATTATTTTTGCTTTAGGAGCAAATTCATCCGGCTTACCGATAACTCTATCGCTGAATCTTGCACCAATTGCTATAATAAGATCACTTTCTGTAACAGCTAAATTAGTCTCTCTATGTCCGTGCATACCCACTAGACCTAAAGATAATCTATGGTCTCTTGGCATAGTTCCAAAACCCATAAAGGAATTAGCTGTAGGAATATCATTTTTTTCAACAAACTTTTGTAGTAAGCTATCATTTTTTGAAATTCTTACTCCTCCACCAGCATATACAACCGGCCTTTTAGAAGCGTTGATTAACTTAGCAGCTCTTTCAATTAAATCCATTGAAGGAATTATTTCTTCTTCCTTGTAGTTAAGTTTATCTTTTTTTACATATTCTGTTTCAGCTAAAAAAACATCCTTTGGTACATCAATAAGTACTGGTCCCGGTCTTCCTTCAGCAGCTATATACATAGCTTCATTTACAACTTGAGCCAAATTTTCAACATTCCTTACCAAATAGTTGTGTTTTGTGATAGGTAAAGTAACTCCTGTAATGTCAACTTCTTGAAAAGAGTCCTTTCCCAAAAGCATATTTGGTACCTGACCTGTAATCACAACTATGGGAACCGAATCCATATAAGCATTGGCAATTCCTGTAACTGTATTTGTAGCACCTGGACCTGAAGTTGCAATAGCAACTCCTACCTTTCCCGTAGTTCGAGCATAAGCATCTGCTGCATGTACCATATGTTGTTCATGGGCAGTTCTTATATGTTTAAAGCTATCCCTTTCATCGTATAGAGCATCGTATAAAGGTATTACCGCTCCTCCGGGATATCCAAACAAAGTATTTACATTATTTTCTTTTAAAGTCTCTAATATAATTCTAGATCCAGATAATTTCATGATTTCTCCTTTCAAAAACATTTAAAACTAAATTTAAGAAAAAAACATACAAAGTATGATTCTTTCGTAAAATTAAGAGGGTAGAAAACTACCCTCCTTTATTACTTACATATAGCTCCGGTAGATGCTGAAGTTACCAACTTGGCATATTTGCCTAAATATCCCTTGTATTTAGTTTCTTTAATCTTTGTTTTCTTTCTTCTTTCTTCAAATTCTTTATCAGAAATAAGAACATTTAATTTTCCTTCTATAATATTTATATCTACCACGTCCCCATCTTTTATGTAAGCTATAGGTCCGAGCTCACAAGCCTCTGGAGATACGTGACCTATTGCTGCACCTCTAGAACCTCCTGAAAATCTACCATCTGTTATCAATGATACCTTATCATCCAGACCCATTCCTGAAAGTGCAGATGTTGGCGTAAGCATTTCTCTCATTCCAGGACCACCTTTTGGTCCTTCATACCTTATCACTACACAATCTCCAGCTTTAATACTGCCTCCTAAAATAGCTTCAACTGCTTCTTCTTCTGATTCAAAAACCTTTGCTGTAGTTTTAACTTTAAGCATTTTATCATCTACAGCTGATTTTTTAATTACAGCTCCATCAGGGGCTAAATTACCATACATAACCTGTATTCCCCCAGTTTTTGAATAGGGCTTTTCAACAGATGCAATTATCTTATCACCCTTTTTAATAGCCTTAGATATTTTTTCTCCAACAGTTCCAGCTACAGTAATTATATCTTTATTAATCAAATCTTTTTTATCAAGTTCTTTCATCACAGCAGATATTCCACCAGCTGCATCCAAGTCTTCTATATGATATGGTCCTGCCGGACTTAACCTGCATAAGTTAGGAGTTACCTTGCTTATTTGGTTTATAATATCAAGATCCATTTTTACACCAGCTTCGTAGGCTATAGCTGTAAGATGAAGTACTGTGTTTGTAGAACATCCTAATGCCATATCTACAGTTAAAGCATTTTTAAATGCTTCTTCTGTTAAAATATCTCTAGGTTTTATATCCTTTTCAACAAGTTCCATTATTTTCATTCCAGACTTTTTAGCAAGTCTTTTACGTTCAGAAAACACTGCTGGTATAGTTCCATTTCCCGGTAATGCTATACCTAAGGCTTCACTCATACAATTCATGGAATTAGCCGTAAACATTCCAGAACAAGATCCACAAGTAGGGCAAGCTGAATTTTCTAATTCTCCTAGTTCTTTTCTAGTCATTTTATTGTTTGTAACTGAGCCAATTCCTTCAAAAACACTTATTAGATCCACATGTTTATCATTATATCTTCCAGATAACATAGGTCCACCACTAGCAATAATAGCGGGTATGTTTAATCTGGCTGCAGCCATCATTGATCCTGGAACATTCTTGTCACAGTTCGGTATTATGACTAAGCCATCAAGTCCGTGAGCCAAAGCCATAGTCTCAATACTATCAGCTATTAATTCTCTACTAGCTAAAGAATATTTCATACCTTCATGATTCATTGCAATGCCGTCACAAACTGCTATTGCAGGGAATTCAAGTGGAGTCCCTCCAGCCATTAAAACTCCCTTTTTAACAGCTTCAGTAATATCATTTAATCCTACATGTCCAGGTACTATTTCATTAAAAGAATTTACTACACCTATTAAAGGTCTTTCAATTTCTTCATCAGTTAATCCTGATGCTTTAAACAAAGATCTATGAGGTGCTTTTGTCAATCCTTCTTTAACTAATTTGCTACCCATTCCCTACTCCTTTTCAATCCAACTCATCATATCTCTAAGTTTTTTACCTGTACCAGTTAATTTATGCTCAAGCTCCTTATTTTTAATTGCATTAAATTCAGGTCTTCCAGCTTGGTTTTCAAGAATCCATTTTCTTGCAAATTTTCCTTCTTGAATTTCTGTTAAAATCTTTTTCATTTCTTTTCTTGTATCTTCGTTTACGATTCTAGTACCGGTCATATAATCACCATATTCGGCAGTATCACTTATACTATATCTCATATTCTCTAGTCCACCTTCATAAAGAAGATCTACTATTAGCTTCATCTCATGTAAACATTCAAAATATGCTATTTCTGGTTGATATCCTGCATCTGTCAAGGTATCAAATCCCGCTTTTATAAGTTCTGACACTCCACCACAAAGTACCGCTTGTTCTCCGAATAAGTCAGTTTCTGTTTCTTCCTTAAAAGTTGTTTCAATAGCACCAGCTCTAGTTCCACCGATACCTCTTGCATAAGCTAAAGCAACTTCTTTACACTTATTTGTATAATCCTGCTCTACTGCTATAAGTACAGGTACTCCCTGTCCTTCTTTATATACTCTTCTAACTATATGTCCCGGTCCTTTTGGAGCAACCATAAATACATCCACATTTTTTGGTGGTACAATTTGATTAAAGACTATGTTAAAACCATGAGCAAATACCAATGCATTACCTTCTTCTAAATTTGCTTCGATACTTTCTTCATATATTTTCTTTTGTTTTTCATCTGGAACTAAAACCATAACTAAATCTGCTGCTTTACTCGCTTCAGCTACTGTTTTAACTTCTAAACCATCATTCTTTACTTTGTCCCAGGATTTGCTTCCTTCATAAAGCCCTACTACTACATTAACTCCAGACTCTTTTAAGTTTAAGGCATGTGCATGTCCCTGACTACCGTAACCAATGACAGCTACCGTCTTTCCTTCAATCATTCCAAAATCAACATCCTTATCATAATACATTTTTCCCATAATTTCCTCCTAATATTGTTTTTAAATTATTATCGATTGTACATTGTATGCATTTTAACTCTATATATATATTAAGTCAATAGTTAATTGATTTTTATACTTCTTCTACATCGTAAACATCAATAAGCTTTTTCATTTGAAGAACGGCTCTATTAAAGTTAGCTACAGGATGATTATCATCTACTGTAAGAACAAGTCTCGCCCTGTTTTGTCCCATTTCTTCCATTGAAAATTCTTTTACGCAGAAATTCTTTCTTCTCAAAGTTGTAAGAACTCTTACTGTTGAATCCATTCCATTGGAAACCTTAAAACTTACTTTTTTAGTCATTTTTATCCTCCTTTTATTATAAACATAAAAAAAACCTTTCATCTCTATATACATCTCAAAGATATATATAGGGACGAAAGGTCTTTCGCGGTACCACCCTAGTTTGCGATAATAAAAAATCGCCTTATTCAGATCGAAAGAATTAAATTCTTTGAACCCTAGCTTTATATCGTAAGCACCCGTCCTCTTCTACTACATTTCGAATTGGAAGCTCAGGAGTGATCATTGTATATCCCTTCGGCACTGATTCACACCAACCATCAGCTCTCTTTAACCGTTTTCAGAATATTTTTCTCTCCCTCACAGCTCAATATTTGTAACTTGTTTAAAAGTATACATCCTTCAA
>CAYMUD010000063.1:0-7239 GCA_964393495.1 uncultured Clostridia bacterium
CTAGAGTGGGAACTCCTCACTGTCCAGAATGTGGAAAGGAAATCACCTCCCAATCCCTAGATCAAATAGTAGATAAGGTAATGGAATTAGAAGAAAGAACAAAAATAAGACTATTAGCACCGGTAGTTAGGGAACAAAAAGGAACCCATAAAAAGCTTTTAGAAAAAATTAAAAAAGAAGGTTTTGTTAGAGTAAGAGTAGACGGTGTAGAATACGAAATTGAAGATAAAATTGTTTTAGATAAGAATGTTAACCATTCAATTGAGGTGGTTGTAGATAGAATAATAGTTAAGGAAGGTATAACAAGAAGGCTTACAGATTCAGTAGAAACCTGCCTGGAATTAGCAGAAGGACTGGTTATAATAGATGTGATTGATGGGGAAGAAATACTTATGAGTACTCATTTTGCTTGTATTGATTGTGGAATCAGTATTGGAGAGATTTCAACAAGAATGTTTTCCTTCAACAATCCTTTCGGTATGTGTGAAACCTGTCACGGATTAGGAGTAGAAAAAAATATAGATGTAAATTTAGTTATACCCAATAAAGATCTTACTATAGGGGAAAGAGCTATAGACCCATATGGAACTACGAGAGACGGATTCTATTATCAAATATTTAGTACCTTAGCAGACTATCACAATTTTGATATTAATAAGCCTATAAAAGAAGCTCCGGAAAAATTTATGGATGAGCTGCTTTACGGAACTAAAGGAAGAGAAATCGAAATTAAATTTAACAGCAAATTTAAAGGAGAAACAGTAATTGCAAAACCATTTGAAGGTGTAGTGAACAACTTAGAAAGAAGATATAAGGAGACTGGATCAAAAAGCATTAAAGATTGGATAGAAGGATATATTAATGAAACACCTTGTAAATCTTGCCACGGTCAAAGGTTAAATCCTATAAGTTTAGCTGTAACTATTGAAGGTAAGAACATTATAGAACTAACAGATTTATCAATAAGTGAATTGTATAACTTTATATCTAATCTTAAACTTGATGAAAGAAAAAAATTCATAGCAGAACAAATTGTAAATGAAATAAAAGGAAGAGTTAAGTTTTTATTAGATGTAGGTTTAGATTACCTAAATCTTAGTAGAAATGCAGGAAGTTTATCAGGAGGAGAATCTCAGAGAATAAGACTTGCAACACAAATAGGAGCCAGTTTAGTAGGTGTTCTATATGTATTAGATGAACCAAGCATAGGGTTACACCAAAGAGATAACAAGAGGCTTATAAAAACATTAAGAAATTTGACAGATATTGGAAATACACTTATAGTAGTCGAGCATGACGAAGAAACTATCGAAAGTGCAGATTGTATATTAGATATAGGTCCTGGAGCTGGGAGACATGGAGGAGAAATAGTAGCACAAGGTTCAGTAAAAGATATAATTAATTGTAAAAAATCAATAACTGGCCAATATTTAAGTGGAAAGAAAAAAATACCAATTCCTAAAAAAAGAAGATTAAAGAATGGAAAATACATTACAGTAAAAGGGGCAGCAGAAAATAATTTGAAAAATATCGAAATAAAATTTCCCTTAGCTTTATTTACTTGTGTAACAGGAGTTTCGGGTTCTGGTAAAAGTTCTTTAGTAAATGAAATACTATATAAAGGATTAAGAAGTAAAGGACCAAGATCAAGGATATTACCAGGTAAACATAAAGAAATTATAGGCCATGAAAATATAGATAAAATAATAAATATCGATCAATCTCCTATAGGAAGGACACCAAGATCTAATCCAGCTACTTATACAAAAGTATTCGATGATATCAGAGATGTTTTTGCTATGACTCAGGAAGCAAAAGCAAGAGGATATAAAAAAGGCAGATTTTCTTTCAACGTTAAAGGTGGAAGATGTGAAGCTTGTAAAGGTGACGGAATAAATAAAATAGAGATGCATTTTTTACCTGATGTGTATGTTCAGTGTGAGGTTTGTAAAGGCAAGAGGTATAATAGAGAAACATTAGAAGTTAAATATAAAGGAAAGACCATAAGTGATGTTTTAGAAATGACAATTGAAGAAGCTTTAGAATTCTTTAGTAACATACCTAAAATAAAAAGAAAACTAAAAACGATGTTTGATGTTGGTTTAGGATATATTCAGTTAGGACAACCATCTCCTCAGCTATCTGGAGGGGAAGCTCAGAGAATAAAACTAGCTTCCGAACTAGGAAAAAGAAGTACAGGAAAAACATTCTATATACTTGATGAGCCTACAACAGGATTACATATGGCTGATATACACAAACTGGTTGAGGTATTGAGTAAGTTAGTAGATGCAGGAAATACAGTTGTAGTAATAGAGCATAATTTAGAAGTTATAAAAACTGCGGATTACTTAATAGATTTAGGGCCAGAAGGTGGAGATCGTGGAGGCAATATAGTATTCCAAGGTACTCCGGAAAAAATAATTGAAGATAAAAATTCTCATACAGGAAGATATCTAAAAAAAATATTGTAGTAAGAAAAAACTAAACAAATTAATTTATTCCCTTTAATTAAATGAGAATTCTCAATGTTGAAAAGAAAAAACATAAGGGGTATAATTTACATACAAGGGGGGACTTAAGATGGAAGAACTTTTTATAGGAAAAAGAGAATTATTTGACAAATTACCAGTAGGAATTGCAAAATGCAAATCGGTAATAAACAATGATGAACAGGACTTTATAATAGAAGATGGAAATGCTACTTTATGTGAAATGGCAGACAAGAAATCTTATGAATTCTTTAACGAAAAATTCACTAAGGTATTTCCTCAATCAAAAGAATCATTATTCGATTGGCCAAAAATATTTAACGAAGTAGCTGTTACCCATAAGGATAAAACTATTCAGCAGTATTTTGAAGTTTTCGAAAAGTACTTGAAAATCGATATTATATGTATAGAGAGAGGTTACTTTTATTTAATTATAGAAGACATATCATTAAATAAACAATTCAATGACATTCTATTGGATAAACAGCTGGAAATAGAATATTTAGAAAAAGAGTTAAGAAATAATTCAAAAAAAGATTCACTAATAGATGTTTATAACCAGCAGGTTATGATAAAGAAATTAAAATTCAAAATGGAAAACTTCAACAATAAGGGTGAGTCCCTTTTTTGTGCTGCTCTTAACGTTGATGGATTTGAAGAATTGAATTACAAATATTCTATTGAATTCAGTGACATAATCCTTAAAGAAGTTGGTGAAGTCTTAAAAAAATCTATAAGGAAGATAGATATATTAGGTAGAATAGGTAATGATGAATTTTTAATTATTATGTCTAATATTACAGTGGATATTGCTAAAATAGTTGTGAATAAAATTAAAAGTCAGTTGAGAACTGATATAAAATCTATCCCCAAAGGAGAACTCACTTTGAGTGGAGCTATAGAAGAATACCAAGGAGAATCCTTAGAAGAATATTATCAAAAGCTAAAAAATAGTGTAAAAAAAGCAAAAAAAAGAGGAAAAGATACAGTATTGCTATAAAAAGCTTCATATAAATATGAAATTTTTATAAAGGTGGTAGCATGTTTAATGTAAAAGAAGAAGTAAATAAACTTCCAGGAAGTCCTGGAGTTTATATGATGAAAGATGACATGGATAATATAATCTATGTTGGAAAAGCAAAAAATCTAAAAAAGAGAGTACGACAATATTTTCAATCTTCAGTACACTCCTTAAAAATTGGAAAAATGATAAGTAAAATAGAGAGCTTTGAATACATTATTACTGATAATGAAATTGAAGCTCTAATTTTAGAGTCCAATCTAATAAAAAAGAACAGACCAAAATATAACACCTTATTAATGGATGACAAACACTATCCTTATATAAAGGTTACTGTAAAGGAAGACTTTCCTCGAATAATAAAGGTTAGAAAAATACAAAAAGATAAAAATAAATATTTTGGTCCTTATGTAAATACTTATTCAGTTAACAAAACTATTGAAGCATTAAGAGATATCTTTAAGATTCGAACTTGTAGAATAAATATAAAAACGGGTAATGAAAGAAAGAGACCCTGCTTAAACTACTATATAAAAAGGTGTTATGGGCCTTGTGTTGGTAATATAAATAAAGAAAATTATAGGAAAATGATAGACAAAGCTTTAGATATTTTAGATGGAAAAGAAGATAGAATTATTGGTATCTTAGAAGAAAAGATGATGAAAGCTTCAAATGATTTAAAGTTTGAATTAGCGGCTGAATATAGAGATAAAATTGATTCCATTAGAAATATAAATGAAAAACAAAAAATTACTTCTACAAAACTAGTAGACCTTGATGTTATAGGTATGGCGTTAGGTGATGCTAAAGCCGTAGTAGAAATATTTTTTGTAAGAAATGGTAAAGTACAAGGTAAAGAAGATTATATACTTCAGTATAATGGAGAAGAAAAGAAAGATGTAATAGAATCTTTCTTAAAACAATTCTATTCCGGATCTGTTTATGTACCTAGAGAAATATATATTCAGGAAGAAATTTATGATAAAGAACTTATAGAAAAGTGGTTAAGTGATAAAAGGGGTGGAAAAATTGAAATCAAAGTGCCAATAAAAGGAGATAAAAACATGCTCCTCAAAATGGTTAGAAAAAACGCCTTTGAAAAACTTCATAAAAATTTCGATAAAATAAAAAGAAAAAAAGAAAACTCAAAAGAATCTGTAGAAGATTTGGAAAAACTTCTGAATTTAGAAAAATCGGTAGACAGAATTGAGGCCTTTGATATTTCTAATATTCAAGGTGTTGAAAATGTTGGTTCTATGGTAGTTTTTGTAGATGGATTGCCTAAAAAAAGCGACTATAGAAGATTTAGAATAAAAACAGTATACGGCCCAAATGACTACAAAAGTATGGAAGAGATGTTAGATAGAAGGATAAGCAGAGGATTAAAAGAAAAGGCGAATGTAATAAAAGGAAAAAGTTTTGATAAACTACCGGATCTAATACTAATGGATGGTGGAAAAGGACAGATTAATATTGCTGAGGAAGTTCTTTATAATTATGGAGTAGACATACCTGTTTGTGGAATGGTGAAAGATGATAAGCATACTACAAGAGGATTAATTTATAGTAATAAAGAATATAAAATAAGTAAAAATTCTAGTATTTACAGATTAATAGCTTCAATACAAAATGAAGCTCATAGATTTGCTATAACTTATCATAAAAACTTAAGAACTAAGAATGCATTTAAATCAGTACTTGATGATATTCCTGGTATAGGAGAAAAAAGAAAATTAAATTTATTGAAGAAGTTTAAATCTCTGGAAAAAATCAAAAAAGCAACTTATTATGAACTTTTAGAAACAGAAGGAATGAATAAAAAGGTTGCTAAAGAAGTCATAAAATTCTTTAAAAATTAGGATTTAAGGTTGACTGATAATAAAAAAACATATATACTTATTTTAAATTGAATATAAATTTTAAGGTGCCTTTTAATAAAAGGGTAAAAGGGAAAGAGGTTAGAATCCTCTACAGCCCCCGCTACTGTATTTAAGTATGAAATCTTTCTATTACCACTGATCCTAAGATTGGGAAGGAAGAAAGAGAGTAAGATAATCTAAAAGTCAGTAAACCTGCCTTGAAATCACGCATAACAACTTCGGTGGGAAGTGGGTTGATGTAAAGGTTAATTTAGATTAAATTATAGACTTATATTTCTCTTAAATATAGATAGTTTATCTAACTGCAAGCTAATATATTGACTGTAATCCTGCTGAAGAGCAGGTTTTTTTAGTTTTTTGATACAAGAAATGATAAAAATACTAACACTAATTTACTGGAGAAAATATTGAAAATAGCACTGTGTAATAAGATAATCACAAAAAGTACAGTTGAAAATAGAAAAAAAACAATAAAAAATTATTTTAAAAAAGCATCTAAAAATAATGTGGATTTAATTATAATGCCGGAATCATATTTAACAGGATATAATTCGGAAATTGGGAATACTGAATTTTTAACTGGAGAAGATTTAGTATTCAAAGAATTGATGAATTTTGCAAGTAAATTGAATTTAAGCTTTATAATGGGCTTTAATGAAAAAGAAAAACAGAATTATTATATATCAGCATATGCTTTTGATGTAAAGAAAAAAAAATATTATATTTCTAGAAAAACTCACCTAGGTATTAAAGAAAAAAGATTATTTAAAGAAGGAGAAGAAATTAATGTATTTAAAATTGCTGGTATTAAAGTTGGAGTAACATTTTGTCATGAAATACATATACCAGAAATATTTAACTACCAATCTTTGAAGGGTGCAGTTATTAGTTTTAATATAAGTGCAGCACCGTTGATTTGTGGTAGCAGAGAAGATATTTGGAGTAAAATTTTATCAACTAGAGGATTAGATTCAAGAATGAATATAGCAGCAGTAAACTATTATTATAATGATAAATTTAGTTTAGGAGCTGCCGCAGCTGACTTTGAAGGGAATTATATATATGAAGATTATGAAAATGATGGACTTCATATTTTTGAAATAAATGTTGATAAAACCTCAGAAAATAGAAATAATAAAAAAAAGTATTATCCTAAAAAGCTAAGAATGGATTTAATACAAGGAGAATAAGATGAAATTATATGGAGTAGGAGTAGGCCCAGGTGACAGTAAAGATGTAACTGTAGGAGTTGTAGAAATTTTAAAGAGTTCTCCTGTAATTTTTGTTCCCGTAAAAAAGCCGGGAGCTGAGAGTGCAGCATATAAAATTGTTAAAGAATATATTGAAGATAGTGAAATAGTAGAACTTGTATTCCCAATGAATTATAATAAAGAAAAGTTGGAAAAGCATTGGAAAGAGAATGCAAAAATAATAGAGAATAAACTTAAGGAAAAGAAAAGGGGAACTATAATTACCATTGGAGATATAAGTTTATACAGTACAACTATGTATATAGAAGAAATATTGAAGGATAAAGATATAGAAATAGTTTTAAAACCGGGAATTACTTCTTATTCAAAGATAGCATCTATATTGAACATACCACTAGCTAAATGGGAAGAAAGACTTGCTGTAGTACCAGCTTCTAGGGATAGTAGTTTTAATCTAGAAAGTATTTTGAAAAATTTTGAGAATGTAGTGATTATGAAACCATCACATAATCCTGAGGAAATAATTTCAACTTTGCAAAACAATAATCTTCAAGACTGTTTTAAATTAGTAGTTAAAGCTGGAACAGAAGAAGAAATAATAGTAGATAATTTAGAAGAATTAAAAAAAGGTATAC
>CAYMUD010000064.1:0-7201 GCA_964393495.1 uncultured Clostridia bacterium
TCCATAGGTCCAATAAATATTACATCAATTTCTGGTATTTTAAGAATTTCATCTAAATTGTTTACACATTCTACTGTCTCACAGTGAGAAACTACCAATGTATTTTCATTTGAATCCTTAACATATTGTATTTTGTCATATAATCCGTAGTGTGCAGCTCTAACAGATGGAGAAAAGCCTCTTTTTCCTTCAGGTTTATACTTAACATATGACACTAGATCTTTCGCTTGTTCTTCAGTATCAACATTAGGTACCTGAACTCCTAAAGCTCCCGAATCTAATGCTTGTAATATTTCTACATCTTCATTTTTTTTAACTCTTATTATAGGAGTTATATCAGTAGTATTAGCTCCTCTTATTATATTTCCAATAGTTTCTTTACTCATAGAAACATGTTCGTTATCTAATACGAAAAAGTCAAAACCTATAAGTCCTAATATTTCAGTAATGGATGGATCTGTTATCTTTACAAATGTACCTACAACATATCCACCTTCTTTTAGTTTTTTCTTTACTTTATTTTCTTTTAACATTATTTTGCCTCCCTTTAAGGTATTAATACTGCCTTAATTCTACATTCCTTTTTATTTTCTATCATTTCTATTGCTTCTTTTGCATTTTTTAATGGATAGTTGTGAGTTATAAGTGGTTTAACATTTATCCTACCAGATTCCATTAGATCTATTGTTGGTCCAAAAGCATTTGGACTTCCTAAAGCACCGTAAACGTCTAAATCTTTTGCAACTATACTGTTTATTTCTGACATAAATTCACTTGAAGTATATATGCTAAGAAGAAGTACTTTCCCACCAGGTTTTACAGCATTTAAAGATTGATTGAAAGTTATTGGATTTCCAGAACTTTCAATAACGACATCTACGCCTTCGCCTTCAGTTAATTTATTTATTTCTTTTAATATATCATCTTTTTTATAGTTTAAAACCGCATCTGCACCAGTTGATTTAGCTATATTCATTTTTTCTTCCCAGCTACCAACCAAATATACTTTAGATGCGCTTGCTGATTTTGCACACTGCATAGCTAATTGACCTATAGGACCATCTCCGATAACAAGTACTGTACTGCCGTAATCCATATTTGTTCTCATTATCCCATAAGAGCACGTAGCTGCTGACTCAATCATTGATCCTTCTTCAAAGCTCATGCTATCAGGAATTTTATAGATATTTTTGCTTGGCACTTTTATATATTCTGCGAATGCACCATCTTTATTCTTGTAAGATCCTACAACAATTCTATTGGGACAAAGGTTATATCTGCCCTTTTTACACATTGAGCATTCACCACAGCCAAGGCTTACATCGCTGGTTACCCTGTCTCCTGTTTTTAGGCCCTTTACATCTGATCCTACTTCTTCTATTATTCCCGACCACTCATGCCCTGGTATTAATGGGTACTTAGTAAGTTCTTTCTTAATATATGGATGTTCACCACTATAAAGTTCCATATCAGAACCACATATTCCCACAGCTTTTACTTTAACTAGTACTTCATTTCTATCGACCTGAGGTTTTTCTACATCCTCATATTTTAATTCTTTTGGTCCAGTAAATCTTACTGCTTTCATTTATTTTCCTCCTAATAAAAATATCAGTATCAATTCAAACACTATATTCATCTATTTATTTAATAATTTTTTATCTTCATTTAAAAAATAAAATAAGAGTTTACGTCTAAGCCCTTCAGCTTCCTCTATTTTTTCTTCATCCCAATCATAAAAACCCTTTCCTGTTTTAACACCATAATTATTATTATCAATTATTTCTTTCATAACCGGCGAAGGTTTTTTAGAGTCACAAAGATCTTTAAATAAGTAAGATGAAATACTATAAAACACATCTGCTCCTCCAAGGTCGGCAGTTTTTATAGGTCCTGTTGCAGGAAGTCTTCGTCCAAATCCATATTCAACAGCTTTATCAACTTCTTCAATATCAGCCCAACCTTGCTCCACAATATATACAGCCTCTCTTAAAAGAGCATATTGCATTCTATTCCCAATAAAACCCAAACACTCTTTTTTCATTTTAACAGGTTCTTTTCCTATTTGATTTACCCAATTCATAGTCTTATCAACTATTTCAGGTGAAGTTTTTTCACCTGGTACAACTTCAACTAAGGGTATTAATTCTGGTGGACACCAAAAATGTGCAACAACCATTCTTTCAGGATGTTTCAAATTTTTAGCTATAGCTGTAGGACTTAGTCCGGAAGTATTTGATGCTAGAATAACAGATTCATCACAAATAGAATCTAATTCCTCGTACACTTTTTGTTTTATTTCTAAATTTTCAACAATACATTCTATAACTAATTCCACACCTTTAACAGCATCTTCTATTTTTTCTTCCAGCATTATATTATCCAGTGTATTGTCAGCTTGTTCTTTTGTTATTTGTCCTTTACTTTCCAGTGTAGATAAATTCTTTTTAATACTTTCATAGCCTTTTTTTAGGTTGTCTTTTGATATATCGAAAAAATTAACTTTCAATCCTGAATCAGCACATAACTGAGCTATTCCATGACCCATTGTTCCAGCACCTAGTACTGATATTTTTTTTATATTCATATTCTTTTGGTTTTTATTTGTCATATTTACTCCTATTAACTATTCTGTTTGAGATTTATTTTTATATTTATTAATTTCTTCAGTAAGTTTCGGCACTATATCATGAAGATCTCCTACTATTCCTAAATCAGAAATTTCAAATATCGGAGCTTCATTGTCCTTGTTAATAGCTATAATAAATTCTGATTCTTCCATACCTGCAAGGTGTTGAATTGCTCCAGATATCCCTGTAGCTATGTATAAATCTGGCCTCACTGTTTTTCCCGTTTGTCCAACTTGATAATCTTTTTCAATCCAACCTTCATCTACATTTGCTCTAGATGAAGAAATCTCACCGCCAAGAACTTCTGATAATTTCTTTAATTTATCAAATCCTTTTTTATCACCTAATCCTCGTCCGCCAGATACCAATACATTTGCTTCTGTAATATCGACTGTTTTTTTACTTCTTTTTAATATTTCCCTTATTTTTATATTCATATCCTCTTTTTTAAACTCTATTGGGAATTCTTGTATTGTACCTTCGCTTGACTCTTTTTTTTCTAAAGCAGTCATAACTCCTGGTCTTACTGTTGCCATTTGTGGTCGATGGTTTTCGCATACAATTGTTGCCATTATATTTCCACCAAAAGCTGGACGTGTCATCATAAGTAATTTTGATTCTGAATCAATTTCTAAACCTGTACAATCAGCTGTCAAACCAGTATATATTCTAGCGGAAACTCTTGGTGCCAGATCCCGTCCAATTGAAGATGCTCCAAAAAGAACTATTTCTGGGTCATTTGATTTAATTATTTTACTAACAGCTTTTGTGTAAGGTTCCGTTACATAGTCTTTAAGCATTTCATCATCTATGAATATAACTTCATCAGCTCCCCCATCTATTAGACTTTGAGCTTTTTCTTTTATATTGTGCCCTAGTAGTACTGCAATTACCTTTTGATTTAAATCATCTGCAAGTTCCTTAGCTTTTCCAATAAGTTCGAAACTTACTTTTTGTATTTCTCCATCATTTGTTTCTGCTATTACATATATATCCTTACTCATTATTTAATGCTCCTTTCTTAAATATATCTATATTTAAATTATGTGTTTTTCCTTTAATTTAGAAACAATTGCTTCTACAGCCTCATTTGAAGATATTTCATCAAGAATTTCTCCTTTTCCCTTAGCTTTTTTAGTGAATGATTTTTTTACTCTTGTAGGAGACCCTTTTAGTCCAAGATCTCTTTCATTTACAGTATCTTTTATATTTTCTAAACTCCAAATTTGAACCTCTTTTTCTCTATAGGCATCAAATGCGCCACCTACAGACATATATCTTGGTTCAGCTAATTCGCTTAAAGTTGTTATTAAACATGGAGTGTCTACTTCTATTAAATGGTATTTATCTTCAAATTGTCTTTTAATTATTAATTTATCCCCTTCAACATTAACATCTTCAGCATAACTTACCTGTGGAATATTAAGGTGTTCTGCTATTTGCGGTCCTACCTGAGCTGTATCACCGTCTATAGCTTGTCTTCCAGCAATAATAACATCATAGTCAATCTTTTTTAATGCCGCTGCAAGAGTACAGGATGTAGCCCAAGTATCGGATCCTCCAAAAGCTCTGTCACTTACTAAAATTGCTTTGTCGGCTCCCATGGCCAATCCTTCTCTTAATGCTACTTCCGCTTGAGGAGGCCCCATTGACAGCAAGGTAACTTCTCCACCTATTTTTTCTTTTAATCTTAATGCTGATTCAATCCCGGATTTATCATCTGGATTTATTATACTTGGTACTCCGTCTCTAATTAATGTATTTGTTTCTGGATCTAATTTTACTTCTGTAGTATCTGGAACTTGTTTGATACAAACAACTATATTCATTATTATAGTCTCCTTTCATTCTTATCAATCATTTATATTTATTAAAGTGATGCTGCTATAACCATTTTTTGAACTTCAGAGGTACCCTCATATATTTCAGTAATCTTTGCATCACGCATCATTCTTTCAATAGGGTATTCACGAGTATATCCATATCCTCCAAACAACTGTAAACATCTAGCTGTTACCTCACTTGCTAATTCTGAACAGTATAACTTAGCCATAGCTGCATTAGTAGTATATGGCAAATTATTATCTTTTAATCTTGCAACCTTATAAACTAAAAGCTGTGCTGCTTCTATTTTCATTCTCATATCAGCTAACTCAAATTGAGTATTTTGGAATTTAAATATACTTCTACCAAACTGCTTTCTTTCATTAACATATTCTATTGTTTCTTCTAAAGCTCCTTCAGCAAGTCCTAATGCTTGAGCAGCTATTCCAATACGTCCTACATCTAAGGTTTGCATTGCTATTTTAAATCCTTTACCTTCTTTACCTATTAAATTTTCCTCTGGCACAACACAGTTGTCAAAAATTAGTTCGCAAGCACTTGATCCTCTAATTCCCATTTTCTTCTCTTTTTTCCCAACGGTAAATCCAGGAAAGTCGCTTTCAACTATAAATGCAGAACATCCTCTTGTTCCTTTAGATTTATCTGTCATAGCAATAATAATATATGTGTCAGCATAACCTGAGTTTGTTATGAATATCTTTGATCCATTTAAGATATAATTTTTACCTTTTTTAACAGCAGTTGTTTTTTGCATTGCCGCATCTGTTCCTGCACTAGGTTCTGTTAGTCCAAATGCACCTAACTTTTCACCTTTGCAAAGAGGAACTAAATATTTTTCTTTTTGCTCTTTAGTACCATATTTGTATATTGGATGACAACAAAGGGATGTATGTGCTGTATAAATAGTTGTAGTTGTTAAACAAACTTTAGCTATTTCTTCAACTGATAATACGTAAGCAAGAGTATCTGCTCCCTCTCCACCATATTCTTTAGGCATAGGTATACCCATAAATCCATATTTTTTTAATTTTTCAACAGTTTCTTTTGGAAATCTTTCTTCTTCATCTATTTCCGCTGCTATAGGCTTAATCTCTTTTTCTGCAAATTCTTTAAACATTTTCTGAGCTAATAAATGTTCTTTTGGTAAATTGAAATCCATTCTTTTTCCTCCCATTTTTTAATTATATATTTTATTTTTTATATACATCAATGTTAAAATTCTTTTTTATTTAATCCTAAGAGTTCTTCACTAAAAAAACTCTTTTCCATTTTTTTCAAATTATCTGATATTTTAGGCTTGAATTCCATTTTGTTTAATATGTGAGCCTCTAAATCAACTCCTGGGGCCACTTCAGTTAAATATATTCCATCGCTTCTAAGTTCAAATACTGCTCTTTCTGTTATGTATTTAACCGGTTGCTTTATTTTATTAGCATATTTTCCACTAAATGTAATTTGTTCTACTTCTTCAACAAATTTATTTTTTCTTCCTTCAGTTATAATTTTTAATTCTCCATCTTTAATTTCTGTTTCTAAGCCACCAGCTGTAAATGTGCCGCAAAATATTACTTTTTTTGCATTTTGTGTGATATTAATAAATCCACCACATCCAGCAAGCCTTTTTCCAAACTTACTAACATTTATATTGCCTAGTAAATCAGCTTGTGCCATTCCTAAAAAAGCTATATCTATACCGCCACCATCGTAAAAATCAAACATTACATTTTGATCTAGAATACTATCTGCATTTGCAGAAGCACCAAATTGAGCTCCAGATAATGGCATACCACCAACAGCACCTGCTTCTACTGTTAATGTCATGTAATCTTCTATTCCTTCTTCAGCTGCTATTGATGATATTAGCTCAGGAACTCCTACTCCTAAGTTAACAACAACATCTTTTTCTAGTTCCATGGCAGCTCTTCTAGCAATAACTTTTTTAGCATTTAGGGGTACCTCTTTTTTATTGTTAAATGTTTCCCTTATTTCTCCTGTTAAGGATGGATCATAATCATATCCTAAACACTGTAAGCTCTCTTCTTTATTCCCGATTACTAGTGCATCTACATTTATTCCTGGAATTTTAACTAATTTTGGATCTAGTGTTTTGTTTTTAACTATTTTTTCAACTTGAACTATAACTTTACCTCCGCTGTTTTTGCAGGCCTGAGCCATAGCAGTAGAGTCTAGTGTTCCGATTTCTTTTTCCATAGTAATGTTGCCAGATTCATCCGCATAAGTTCCTTTTATTAAACATACATCAATAGGAAATGTTTTATAAAGAAGGCGTTCTTCTCCGTCTATATTTACTAGTTTAACCAAATCTTCTTTAGTTGCAGAATTCAACTTACCCCCACCATTTCTAGGATCAACAAAAGTATTTAATCCAACATGAGTAAGAGTACCAATTTTTTTTGCCGCTATATCTCTAAATAAATGAGATATAACCCCTTGAGGAAGATTGTATGCCTCTATTTTACCCTCTATAGCCATAGAACCTAATTCAGGACCTCTATCCCAGTGTCCTCCAATAGCTCTCTTAACCATGCCCTCGTGAGCAAAATGATCATTGCCTTTACCATTTCTTTTGCCTTGTCCTGCAGCAAATATTAAAGTTAGATCTTTGGGATAACCTTCTTCTAAATATTTTTTTTCTACTGCGCTTGTTAAAGCTTCAGGACAACAACTACTTACAAATCCTCCAGTTGCAACACTTTCTCCATCAT
>CAYMUD010000065.1:0-7182 GCA_964393495.1 uncultured Clostridia bacterium
GGTGTATGTACTAATATTTGTGTTATGTATACAGTAGAAGAACTTAGAAATAGAGATATAAAAACCTACGTTTACAAAGATGGGGTAGCATCCTTTGACCCAGCGGCTCATGAATTTGCATTAAATCAAATGGAATCGGTTTTAGGTGCAGAAATCCTATAATTTAAATAATAAATAATTATAGGACAGGTTGACAATTTATTGGCAAAGGATTATAATACTAATATACGTATATATGCATATGCATTTATTAAGAAAGGATTTATTATGAAAAACTTAATTGATTTTTTCAAGATATTGTCTGATCAGACAAGGATGAGAATTTTATTATTATTGTATCTAGAAGAACTATGTGTTTGTGAAATTTGTGGAGCTTTAGAATTATCTCAACCCAAAGTATCAAAACATCTTAGTAAAATGAGGGATAAAGGCTTTGTAGTTTCAGAAAAAAAAGAACAATTTGTTTTCTATAAACTTAATCTAGAGGATGAAACTATAAAGAATATAGTTGAAGATATTAATAATAATATAGATGAATATGATATTTTTAAAAAAGATAGAGAAAAGCTAAATTACAAGGAAAAATATCTTAAACAATGCAATTTAAATCTAATTAGTGAATTAAAATAATTGAAATTAATCAGATTAAAGAATTTAGGAGGAAGATATAGTGAATATTAAAATTTTAGGATCAGGGTGTAAAAATTGTAAAAAATTAGAAGCCCAGACAAAAAAAGCAGTAGAAGAACTAGGAGTGGAGGCTGTAATTGAGAAAGTTGAAGATTTTAAAAAAATCATGAAGTATGGTGTAATGCAGACGCCGGCCTTAGTTGTAGACGAGGAAGTTAAAGTTTCAGGTAAGATACCAAAAATAGAAGAAATAAAAGAATATCTTAGATAGTATTTTTGATTTAATGAATTTTTTTCAAGGTAAAAAATCAGAAAAAGAGCTTTAAGCTCTTTTTCTATATTTTTTGTCTTGCTACATAGTGAGTATGAAGTAATTCGTGAGCTTTTTCGCCGTAAGGTTCTCCGATGAATTCTTTGTATAGTTGGATAATCTCCTTGTTTTCGTGAGACTTTCTACGAACTTTATTTTCGTCATCGATATACAAGGCTTCTTGTCTTTTTCTTAGAACTTCCATATCACCGTGATGATATGGTTGGCCGCCGCCACCGATACAACCTCCAGGACATGCCATTATCTCTATTGCGTGAAATTTAGACTTTCCAGCTTTTATATCTTCAAGAAGTTTTCTGGCATTACCAAGTCCATGAGCAATTCCAATTTTCAACTCTGTTTCTCCTATAAAAACACTGGCTTCTCTGATGCCATCTAACCCTCTAAGTTGTTTAAAGTTAACATCCTCCAATTCTTCATCTGTTAGCCACTCGTAAGCAGTTCTTACAGCTGCTTCTATAACTCCTCCAGTAGTACCAAAGATTACTGAAGCACCTGTGCTTTCACCCATTATTTTATCAAATTCGCCATCTGGCAAATTTGCAAAATCAATTCCTGCTGATTTCATCATTCTACCAAATTCTCTGGTGGTTATAACTATATCCACATTAGACTCATCATCTTTTGTAAGTTCCGGTCTTTTAGCCTCAGCTTTTTTTGCTAAACAAGGCATTATTGAAACAACAGATATGTTTTCTGGGTTAATATTTTGCTTTTTAGCATAATATGTTTTAGCAATTGTACCAAACATTATTTGAGGTGATTTACAAGTTGAAGGTATATCTAAAAGATCTGGAAATTGATGTTCGAAAAATTTAACCCAAGCAGGACAGCAGCTTGTCAACATAGGTAGAGTTCCATTGTGTTTTATTCTATGTATAAGTTCTGTTGCTTCTTCGATTATAGTTAAGTCTGCACCAAAATTCGTATCGAAAACCCCATCAAAGCCCAATTTTCGTAAGGCAGTTACAATTTTACCAGTAGTTAAAGTTCCCGGTTCTAATCCAAACATTTCACCTATTGCAACTCTAACTGCTGGTGCTATTTGTACTACTACGTGTTTTTTAGGATTAACTAATTGATTCCAAACCTGACCGGTATTATCCATTTCAGTTAGAGCGGCAGTGGGACATACGGCTACACATTGACCGCAAAATGTACAGGCAGAATCAGCCATGTCCATATTAAAAGCAGGGCCAACAAATGATTCGAATCCTCTATTTACAGCAGATAAAACGTTGCAGGTTTGAACTTCGTTACACATAGTTTCGCATCTTCTGCACATTACACATTTATTTGGGTCCTTTATTAAAGAGAAGGTAGAGGTATCTTTTTTATAATTTAACCTTTCTCCTTCCCAATATATATCCCTTATACCTAATTCTTGAGCAAGAGATTGAAGTTCGCATTCTAAATTCTTGGCACAACTTAAACAATCCTTGGGGTGGTTAGATAAAAGCAATTCTACAGCCATTCTACGTCCCGACATAGCCTTGATAGAATCGGAGTGAATTACCATACCTTCGTATACCTTTTCAGCACAAGAAGGCACTAAGGTCTCTCTACCTTCAACTTCTACAACACATACTCTACAGGAAGCTACTTGGTTTACTATTCCAAAACCCTCTAAATCTAAGTGACAGAGAGTTGGAATGTGGATGCCTATATTTTTAGCAGCTTCTAGAATTGTAGTTCCTTCTTCTACTTCTAATTTCATATCATTAAAAACTATATTTACTTTTCCCATTAAGAAACTCCTTTCTATGGTTTTATAACTGCATCAAATTTACAAGCATCAAAGCAGGCTCCGCAGGAAATACATTCGTTTTGGTCAATTTCATGAATTTCTTTTGCTTTTCCTGAGATACAATTTACGGGACAAACTTTGGCACAAGCAGTGCAACCAATACATTTGTCTGGATCTATAGAGTATTTTAATAAATCTTTACATTCTCCAGCTCTACAGTAGTGATTTTCTACATGTTCTATATACTCTTCTTTAAAATATTTCATAGTGCTTAGGACTGGGTTAGGTGCAGTTTGACCTAATCCGCATAGAGAAGATTGTTTTATCATATTAGCTAGTAATTCTAATTTTTCTAAATCCTCTAATTCACCTTCGCCTTTGGTTATTCTTTCCAATATTTCGTACATTCTTTTGACACCTATTCTACAAGGTGTGCATTTTCCACAGGATTCATCTTGTGAAAAATCAAGGTAAAATTTAGCAATATTTACCATACAGGATGTTTCGTCCATAATTATCATCCCTCCGGATCCCATCATTGAACCTATATTTTTTAGGCTTTCATAGTCTATGGGAGTATCAAGATCTGCTGTTGTTATTACTCCTCCTGATGGTCCACCAGTTTGAACTGCCTTAAATTCTTTGCCACCTATTATTCCTCCACCGATATCGTATATGATTTCTCTTAAGGTGGTTCCCATTGGTACTTCGACTAAACCTACGTTATTTACACTTCCAGCAAGAGCGAATACCTTTGTACCTTTTGAAGTTTCAGTACCTATTGAAGAAAACCATTCGGAACCTTTTAAAATAATTGGACATACATTAGCAAATGTTTCAACATTATTTACTGTTGTAGGTTTGCCTTGATATCCACTTTCTGAAGGGAAAGGAGGTTTTTTAGTTGGCTCTCCTCTTTTACCTTCTACAGAATGAATAAGAGCTGTTTCTTCGCCGCAAACAAAAGCTCCTGCACCTAATTTTACACTTATATCAAAATCAAAGCCAGAAGCAAATATGTCTTTCCCTAAAAAGCCTAATTCTCTAGCTTGTTCAATAGCAATATTTAATCTCTTTATTGCTAAAGGATATTCTGCCCGAATATATACAATGCCGGAATTTGCTCCAGTTGCATAACCACCGATAGCCATAGCTTCCAGTACTGAATGAGGATCACCTTCCAGGATGGATCTATCCATAAATGCACCTGGATCTCCTTCATCTGCATTACAAATTATATATTTTTCATCTCCAGGACTTTTAGAGGTGAATTCCCACTTTAGGCCTGTAGGAAAACCTCCACCACCTCTGCCTCTCAAACCAGCATCTTTTAAAATATTGGTAATTTCTACAGGAGACATTTCTAAAAGAGCCTTTCCTAATGCTTCGTATCCGTCGTAAGCTATATACTCTTCTATTTCTTCTGGATTTATGATACCACAATTTCTTAAAGCTATTCTATATTGCTTTTTGTAGAAATCCATTTTGCTTGTACTTTGAACTTTTCTCTTGTAAAAAGGTTCTTCGTACAATAGTCTTTTAACTATTCGACCTTTTACAATGTGTTCTTCTATTATTTCATCTACATCATCTAGTTTAACTTGTACATAAAAAACATTATCTGGATGTATTTTTACTATAGGTCCTTGGCCGCAAAATCCAAAGCAACCGGTTCTTATTACATTAATTTCTTTTTCATAACCAACACTGGATAGTTTTTCTTTAAATAAGGTAATTAACTTTTCGCTATCAGAAGAAACACATCCGGTGCCTCCGCAAACCATAATATGACTTCTTACAGTATCCATAAAACCTCCCTTTCCTTTTATTAAGGTTTTTTATATGTTTCTATAATAATCGCATCATCTATCAACTCATGATTAATAATATGTTTATTTATAATTTCTCTAGCCCTTTTATCATCTACATTGCCGTATATAATAGGTTCTTTTCCGGGTTCATTTACCTGAACGATGGGTTCGGAATGACAGTAACCTAAACAACCTACTTGAACAAGCTTAATATTATCTATATCTTTTTTTTGTATTTCATCCATTAGTGCATTGAGTGTGGTTCTTGCCCCTGCGGCTATACCACAGGTAGCCATTCCTACCATAAGTTCAATATAGTCACCTTTTCCATCTTTTCTTAAGGATACTTTCTTCTTTGACTTTTCTCTTAGTTTTTTTAATTCTTCTAAAGATTTTACTGACATTTTATTCACCACCTCTATATTCATCCAATATTCCTTCAAGGTCTTCTAATCTAACACGGCCGTATACCTTGTCATCAACCATTACTATAGGGGCTAAGCCGCATGCACCAACACACCTTACATCTTTTAAGGTAAAAAGCTTGTCTGGTGTTGTTTCTCCAGATTCTACATTTAATAGTTCTTTAAGTTTATCAAATATTTTGTTTGATCCTCTTACGAAACAAGCGGTACCCATACAAACACTTATTGTATGTTTTCCAACAGGATTACTGGTAAAGTAAGAATAGAAACTTGCTACTCCGAATACTTTAGAAGCAGGAATATCAATTTTTCTAGATATATGAAGTTGTACCTCCATAGGTAAAAATTTAAATAATTTTTGAGCTTTGTGAAGGATATGAATTAGGGATCCTTCCTTATCTTCAATACTTTCTATGTATTCGTCTAGAAGGTCAAATTTTTCTTTTGGAAGATTCTCTGTACTGTAGGTCTTTTTCTGAGATATTGGTTTAGTCATTATAACACCCTCTTTCTTAATATATTTGTCTATATTATATAATAAAATCATAAGAAAATCATGTATAATGAGTATATTTATAAGATAATCTATATTTATGCATCTTTTTACTATAAATATTTTGAAAAGTAAGCTTAATAATGATAGTATTAAAACACTAATATAATAAAATGGAGGCATAAAAATTTGAAAATAAATACTACAGCCTTTTTAAACAGTTTAAAAAATATCTACTATATGGATATAATCTATTTCCTGATATTTTCGGCTTTATTTTTTATAGGTAGAATTATAATAAAAGGCTTTATAAATAAAATGTTTAAAAAGAGAGAAAAAACTAAAAACATACTGGAATCTCTTATAAACTGGTTGACCTTTTACGGATATATAGTATTTGTACTTACTTATTTTTCGGATTCTAAGTGGATGTTTCAGAAGATATTTTCTATGGGAGAGTCTGATATTTCTATATTCTTAATTATTATAGTTTTATTTATACTTTCTTTTATTAACTCGCTGTCAAAATTACTGAAAAAATATGTGCTGCCAAATGTTTATGATAAATATAATTTAGACAGGGGAATTAGATATACCTTTGATTCGGTTTTTCAGTATTTGATAATGGTAATAGCAGTACTCATAAGTTTAACAACTCTAGGTATTAATCTGAGCAGTCTAGCTGTATTTGCCAGCGTACTTGGAGTTGGAATCGGTTTTGGTTTGCAAAATATAGCATCAAACTTTATATCTGGTATTATTTTGCTTTTTGAAAGGCCTATTAAGGTTGGAGATAGAGTTTTGGTGGACGATATAATCGGTGATGTAATTGAAATTAAAATGAGAGCTACTGTTGTTAAAACCCTTAACAACGAACATATGATAATACCTAATTCCTTCTTTTTAGAAGAAAAGGTTGTAAATAGATCATATGGAGATTCAAAGGTAAGAGTAGATATTCCCGTAGGAGTAGCCTACTCATCGGATGTATTTCAAGTTAGAAAATTATTATTGGAAGTTGTTGAAAATCTTTCAAAAATAAACAAGGACATATTAGCTAATCCAAAAGCTCAGGTTAATTTTAATAATTTCGGAGATTCTTCTTTAGATTTTGAGCTTTTCGTTTGGATAAAAGATCCATATAATTCAAGGGCTATAAAAAGTGACATTAGGTTTGAAATAATAAAAGTATTTAATGAAAACAATATAGAAATACCTTTCCCACAAAACGACATAAATATAAGAAGCATTGAAGATGATTTTATTTTAAATGTCAGTAAAAAAGAATAATTTTTTTTAATAACATACCTTATAACCCTTGACAATAGTGGAAAGGTATGTTATTTTATAATTGTAGTTAGCACTCATCAGTAGAGAGTGCTAACAAAAAAGATATAAATAATTATAAAAATTTAAAGGAGGTATCGATATGTTTAACTTAACACCATATAACAAAAGAAATTTACAAAACAGAAGGAGCGAAGATGATTTTTACAGCATAATTGATAACTTTTTTAATCAAGACTTTTCTCCGATGAGAGACTTAGAGAAGGATACATTCAAAGTTGATATTAAAGATGAAGGAGATAAGTATATAGTAGAAGCTGAGCTTCCAGGTATAAAAAAAGAAGAAGTTGAAGTTGATTACGATGATGGAAAGTTAACAATCGGTGTAGAAAGAAAAGAAGAAGTAAATGAAGAGAATGATAATTATATTCACAGAGAAAGAAGAATGGCTTCAATGC
>CAYMUD010000066.1:0-7153 GCA_964393495.1 uncultured Clostridia bacterium
GGAGAAGAAATTGGATATATTGGAGCAATTTTAGTAATAGTATGTTATATTATAGTAATATGGAGAGGATTAAGAATTAGTATAAATGCAGATGATTTATTTGGGGCATACATAGCTACAGGTATTACAAGTTTAATCGGTATACAGGCATTTATTCATATAGCAGTAGTTACATCTTCTATGCCACCTACAGGAATAGCACTACCTTTTATTAGTGCAGGTGGAACATCGTTAGTTATTCTACTTGGTTCAATAGGAATATTATTAAATATTTCTAAACAAGCAGACATATAAGAGAGGTAATATGAAAATAATAATAACTGGTGGAGGTACTGGTGGTCATATAATACCAGCCTTAGCTATCTTAGATATAATAAAAAACAATTATAATGATGTATCTATTATGTACCTTGGAGGAGAAAATAGCTTAGAAGAAGAACTTGTAATAAAACAAGGATATTATTTTAAAGATATAAAAACTGGGTATATAAATAGAAAGTTGATTTCTATCTATAATTTAAAAAGTTTATTTAAAAATATTATTGGGATAATTCAATCTTTAATAACTATTAGAAATTTTTCTCCAGATATAATTATAGGTACTGGAGGATATGTATCGGGACCTGTTGTATTTGCTGGTAAAATACTTAACAAAAACATTATAATTCACGAACAAAATGCTTTCCCAGGAATAACGAATAAAATAACCGGTAGATTTTCAGATAAAATAATGATTAGCTTTGAAGAAGCTGCTAAGTTTTTCAAAGATAAATCGAAGGTGGTTTTCACCGGGAATCCAATTAGGAAAGAAATTATTAATATAAGCTATGAAAAATCTAGAAAATATTTTAATTTAAGCAAGGATGATTTCTTTGTATATTCTTTTGGAGGTAGCGGGGGACAAGAATCTATAAATAATAGTATTTTAAATTCTATTGAAATAATTAAGAATAAAAAAAATATTACCTGGCTTCACATTACAGGGAAAAACCATTATGAGATTTTCATGAGAAAAATTCAAGAAAAAAATATATCAATTCCAAAGAATATGAAAATCCTTGATTACATGTATGAAGCTCCAAAAGCCTTGAAGGCTAGTAATTTAATTATAGGAAGCGCTGGAGCTATATCCATTGCTGAAATTATATATTTAGGTAAACCCTGTATATTAATACCAAAAAAATATACTGCTGAGAATCATCAATTTTATAATGCTAAAGAAATTGAAAATAAAGGAGCTGGGATTGTTATATTGGAAGATGATTTAAACTCAGAAATTTTGATTGATACTGTTTCTAAAGTAGCAGAAAATAAAGAAATTAACCTAAAAATGTCTCAAAACAGTAAAAAAATGTTTGATTATGATTTTGAAAGTAATATAATTAAAGTAATTGAGGAAGTTTTAAAAAGTGGTAAAAATGAAAAATAAAAATAATAGACAAAAAAACAGAAAAAAAATTGTGCCTTTTATTTTCTTCCTAACAATAATATTGTTAGGTGCTGTCATAATAAAAACGGATATATTTTATATAAAAGAAATAATAGTACAAGAAAACAGTAAATTAAGCAAAGACTATATAGTTGATGCAACTGATATCACTAGAGATGATAATATATTTCTTGTAGAATTAAAAGAATTAAAAAAGAAATTAGAAGGAGAAATATATATAGAAAGTGTTGATATAGGTAGAAAACTGCCGGATAAGTTGGTAATTAATGTAAAAGAAAGAAAAGGAAAGATTTCTTATAATTATAATCTAAAAAAATATTTACTTGATTTCCACGGAGTAGTATTAGAAAAAATTGAAAAAGACGAAGATTTATTTATTATTGAAAGTGAATTAGAAACAAATATTATTTTAGGTGAAATTATTTATTTTAAAGATAAAGATATAGAATTCAGCAAAATTTTATATCTTTCAGAATATATTTATGAAAATAATAGAAATTTAGACTGTAATATTTTGATTAAAAATGATAATATATATTGTATAATCGAAAAAGACACTTATGTCAAGTTTAATCAAGCTGAAAATTTAAGATATCAATACGAGTTTGGAATAGATATCATAGAAAAGAGAACTAATGAAGGTTTAGATATAAATGGAGTTATTGACTTTACTAAAGGAGATAACCCTATATATATTGACTTTAAGGATTTGGAGGAAGAAATATAATGTATAAAAAAATATTTCTAACTATTATAAGTATTATTTTAGGTTTAATTTTTGCTCTTCAGTACCAAGTAGTGAAAAGCGAATCTGGAGAGATTATAACTACTAAAAAAGCTTCGGAACTTGCTTATGAACTAAGACAGGTAGAAAATGAACGAGAAAATCTTATTTTAGAGTTAGAAGAAATAGAAAAAGAGCTAAGAGAATATGAACAAAGTGTTTCAATTGAAAATGATTATATAAAAAATTTAAATGAAGAATTAAATAAATACAAGATAATGGCAGGTATTATAGATGTTGAAGGAGAAGGAGTTGTATTAACAATAGATAATCCATCGGCACAAGCTCAGTTTGATGATTATACAAACAACATTATATATAAATATGAATATTTGCTTTTAATAATCAGCAATTTAAATGCAGCAGGTGCTGAAGCAATATCTATTAATGGACAAAGATTTACAAACTATACTGAAATTGTTCCTGTAGGGTCACATCTTAATATAAATGGGGTATCTTTTGTACCACCTTTTGAAATAAAGGCAATTGGCAATAAACAAACTCTTCAATCAGTTATAAATTTTAAAGGTGGAGTAATATGGGAAATGCAAAAACTCAATTATAAAATTGATATAGAATTGAAAGATAGTATAAAGATAGAGAGATATATGAAACCTATAGACTTTAAATATGCTGAAGAAATTAATGAGGATGAATAGGTGGTAGAGATAATGAAGAATAAAATTTTCGTTTTTTCTATATCTTTAGTTATAGGATTGTCAATAATGATTCAAGTAAATAACGATGCGAAGAATTATACTTTTGCAAATGTTCATACTGTAAGCAAGATATCTAATCAACTGGAGTCATATAATGAAGACATTAAAGATTTGAAAAATTTAATTGAAGTTAAAAGAAATAAATTGTATGAATACAAAGAGAACATAAAAAATGATAAGGATGTAATACAATTACTTAAAAAAGAAATAAAAGGTACAAGGATAAAAGCTGGTTTTACAGATTTAAGAGGAGAAGGGATATTAATTCGGATGAATGATAATCCAACAGATACAGGAAACAATATAAATTTTGACATTGTACATGACGTAGACGTTAGTGTAATTGTTAATGATTTAATTAATGCGGGAGCCGAGGGTATATCAATAAATGGTTCAAGAGTAATAAGTACATCAGAGATTGTATGTGTAGGCCCTTTAATTAGTGTTAATGGGGAAGGAATTGCAGCTCCTTTTGTTATAAAAGCAATAGGAAATAAAGAAACTTTATCTGCTGCTATTAATGCTCCTAATACTTACGGATATAAAATAAAAAATTATTATGGAATTGAAGTTACCACTTTAGAAAGTGAATATATTTTGATTCCTAAATATAGCTATGACGTTAATATAAATACAGCAAAACCAATTTCGGAGGAAGGTGAGTAAATGTTTTTTTCAATACTTGGACTGATAATAGGTCTATTGATAGGAATTAATTTAACTATAACTTATAGCACTGTTTTTACTCTTTATATAACAATATCAATATTAATACTTATAAACGGAATATTTAGAGTGCTTAACAAAAGCGAAGTATCAATCCAAAAAGAAGTAGTTTTATTAATATTTGAGATCATATTGTCTTCGGTAATAGCATTTCTCGGAGAAACTTTGGGAGTTTCTTTATACCTAGCAGTAGTACTAGCTTTTGGTATAAAAATATTTGACAACTCTAGAGAATTTTTTAAAAAAATTATTAAATATTGAATTGATAAAATGAATTATTATGTTATACTAAAATTATTATTATTTCATAAGGAGGTTAATTATGTTTGAATTTGATATAGATCCAGCTAATTTAGCTAAAATAAAAGTTATAGGTGTTGGCGGTGGTGGGAATAATGCCGTGAATAGAATGATAGACGCGGAGGTTAAAGGTGTTTCCTTTACTGCAGTTAATACAGATAAACAAGCACTTTTAAACTCTAAAGCTGAACAAAAGATACAGATAGGTGAAAAATTAACTAACGGCTTAGGAGCTGGCTCTGACCCTCATATAGGGAAAAACGCAGCAGAGGAAAGTAAATCAGAGTTATCAGATATACTAGATAATTCTGATATGATATTTATTACAGCAGGAATGGGTGGTGGTACAGGAACAGGTGCAGCACCATATATAGCTCAATTATCTCAAGATAGAGATATTTTAACAGTAGCTGTTGTAACAAAACCTTTTACCTTTGAAGGTAAAAAAAGGAAAGAAAATGCTGATCTTGGTATAGGGAACTTGAGAGATGTGGTAGATACTTTGATTATAATCCCTAACGATAAACTTCTTGAAATAACTGATAAAAAAGCATCTTTATTAGAGGCGTTTAATATCGCAGATGATGTTTTGAAGCAGGGTATACAAGGCATTTCAGACTTGATAGCCATTCCAGCTGTAATTAACTTGGATTTTGCTGATGTTAAAACAATTATGGATGGACAAGGCCTAGCACATATGGGAATAGGTCTAGCAAATGGTGAAAATAGATCTGTAGATGCAGCAAAGCAAGCAATAAAAAGTCCTTTATTAGAAACTTCAATAAATGGAGCAAGAGGTGTTTTAATTAATATTACCGGTGGTTCTGATTTAGGAATACATGAAGTAAATGAAGCTGCGGAAATTATTACGGAATCAGCAGATCCTGAAGCTAATATAATTTTTGGAGCTAATATTGATGAAGAATTAGGGGATTCAATTAAGGTAACAGTTATAGCAACTGGTTTTTCTGAAAGTGGACTAAGAAAAATAAAAGTCAATGATTTAAAAGGGAAAAATGATGAGGAAAATGTAGATAAAGAAACTTTTTTAAATTGGGATGACGATGATTTAAATATTCCTGATTTTATAAATAAAGATGATCTTTATAAAATAGAAAACGAATAGACTACTTAAGTAGTCTATTTATATATGAGGTGAAATATGAACTGTCCATTTTGCGAATACCATGAAACAAGAGTAGTAGATACAAGACCCACGGATGAAGGGCAAAAAATCAGAAGAAGACGAGAATGTATATCTTGTAAAAAAAGATTTACTACATACGAAAAAGTTGAAAATATTCAATTGATGGTAATTAAAAAAGATAAAACAAGAGAATCTTTTGATAGAAACAAAATAGTTAACGGCATAATAAAATCTTGCGAGAAAAGATCAGTGCCATTAAAAAAAATAGAAGAAATAGCTGACAAAATAGAAAAAACTATTTTAAATGATATGGAAAATGAAATATCATCTTATAAAATAGGGGAACTTGTAATGAAAGAATTAAAAGAAATTGATGATGTAGCATATGTTAGGTTTGCATCAGTATATAGAGAGTTTAAAGATATTAATACGTTTATGGATGAACTAAAAAAAATGTTAAATAAAAATTAAATATTAAAAGGAGGTAATATGTCTTCAAATATTTTGGTTATAGACGATGAAGTAAATATTTTAGAATTAATTAAATTTAATTTGGAATTAAACAATCATAATGTATATACTGCAGAAAATGGAAAGCAAGGTATTGAAAAAATCAATGAACTAGAGATTGATTTAATAATATTAGATTTAATGATGCCTGTAGTTGATGGAATTCAGGTTTGTAAATATGTGCGGGGAAAAGAAGATTTAAAAACTATACCTATAATAATGCTGACTGCTAAATCAAGTGAAACTGATAAAATTTTCGGTTTAGAAATAGGTGCTGATGATTATATTACTAAACCTTTTAGTATTAAAGAATTAAATGCAAGAGTTAAGGCATTACTTAGAAGAAGTAGCATGGATAAATTAGTGACAGAAGAAACAATAAATATAAAGAATATTACTATAAATACATCGGAACATATGGTGAAGTTAAATGGTAGTGAAATTAAATTAACATTTAAAGAATACGAGGTACTACTCCTTCTAGCCACAAACAAAGGAAAAGTTTTTACTAGAGATCAATTATTAAACGAAGTATGGGGATATGACTATATAGGAGAGACAAGAACTGTAGATGTTCATATAAGACATTTAAGAAAAAAAATAGAATCAAAAGATTCTGACAATGAATATATAGAAACTATAAGAGGGGTAGGATATAAAATAAAATGAAAAAAAGTATCTTATTTAAAACAATACTTTTGATGACTGTTTTTAGCCTTATAACTTCTGTTTATTTGGTTTTGAATCTTAGGAATTCATATACTGAAGAAAAAATAGCTGAATTAAAAAGTTATACATCTTTTATTGAAAAGACTTTGGATAAAAACGAATATGAGAATTTGAATAAATATCTAAAAACTTTTAATGATAATAATATTAGAATTACTGTTATAATGGAATCTGGAAAAGTAATGTATGATTCAGAAGAAGATTATAAATTAATGACCAACCACAGTAATCGAGAAGAGGTAATTCTTGCTTTAGAAGAAGGGGAAGGAATATCTAAAAGATTTAGCAATACTCTAAAGAAGGAAATGCTTTATTACGGAAAATACTTTAAAAAAAATGAAGAAGCTTTTATACTGAGAACTGCTATTCCAATTAGCAGTATTTATTATTTTATGAGAAAAATACTCGTTAATTATATTTTTATTATTATATTAGGATTGGGATTAACTCTAGTTACGGCATACAGTATAATAATAAAGCTAGAAAATAATTACAAAAAAATAGAAGATGCAGTATCTAGAATAAAAAATAATTACTATGGAGATAAATTAATAATTCAAGATAATGAATTCAAAAGTTTAATCAATAATTTTAATAGTATGAGCGAAAAAGTAAGTAAAAAAATAGAAAATTTAGAATTCGAGAATAATAATTTAAATGCTATATTAAAAAGTATGAAAGAAGGAGTAGTTGTAATAAATGACGATAAGAAAATAATCTACAGCAATCCTGTTGTAAAGAATTTATTTAATACAGAAGATAAAATTAGAGAAGAAAAATTAACGGAT
>CAYMUD010000067.1:0-7080 GCA_964393495.1 uncultured Clostridia bacterium
TGTCTGGTGAACTCCTTGATTTTGGTAATGATGTTTTTGGAATGGCTCTAAACTTGGAGGAAGACAATGTAGGTTGTGTTCTTTTAGGAAGCGACGAAGACATAAAAGAAGGAGTCGAAGTTAAAAGAACTGGTAGAATTGTTGAGGTTCCAGTAGGTGAAGGAATGCTAGGAAGAGTTGTAAACTCTCTTGGTATGGCTATTGACGGTAAAGGACCTATTGAATCAGACAAATTTAGACCTGTAGAGCAAAAAGCATCTGGAGTTATTACAAGAAAATCAGTTACTGTTCCCCTCCAAACTGGAATCAAAGCTATAGACTCTATGATTCCAATCGGAAGAGGACAAAGAGAGCTAATCATAGGAGACAGACAAACTGGTAAAACAGCAATAGGTATAGACACCATATTAAACCAACACGATCAAGACGTAATATGTATATATGTAGCTATAGGTCAAAAAAGATCTACAGTAGCTAAAACAGTTGAAATCTTTGAAAAAAATAATGCTATGGACTACACTATAGTAGTTTCAGCATCAGCAAGTGAAAAGGCACCGCTTCAGTACCTTGCACCATATGCAGGAGCAGCTATAGGTGAAGAATTTATGTACAACGGAAAAGACGTTCTGATAATCTACGATGATTTATCAAAGCATGCCGTTGCATATCGTGCTATGTCACTACTTCTTAGAAGACCACCAGGAAGAGAAGCTTACCCTGGAGATGTTTTCTATCTTCATTCAAGACTTTTAGAAAGAGCAGCTAGACTAGATGATAAATACGGTGGAGGATCTATGACAGCACTACCGATTATAGAAACTCAAGCTGGAGATATTTCAGCATTTATCCCAACCAACGTAATTTCAATTACAGATGGTCAGATATTCTTGGAGACAGAATTATTCTTCTCAGGACATAGACCAGCTATAAATGCAGGACTTTCAGTATCAAGGGTTGGAGGATCAGCTCAGATAAAAGCCATGAAAAAAGTAGCAGGAACACTAAAGCTTGACTTGGCACAATATAGAGAGTTGGCATCTTTTGCTCAATTCGGATCAGAACTTGATAAAGAAACAAAAGCTACTCTTGACCATGGTGAAAGACTGATGGAAGTTATTAAACAGGCACAGTATAAACCTGTAGAAGTAGAAAGACAGGTAATTTTAATATATGCAGCAAATAATGATTATCTTCAAGAAATATCCGTAGAAAATATAAGCGAGTTTGAAAATGGACTTTACAGTTTCATGGATGAAGAATATCCTGAAATAGGACTTGTAATAAAAGAAAGCGGAGTATTATCAGATGAAACTAAAGAGAAGTTAAATAAAGCTTTAGATGAATATGCTGAAAAATTCAAGAGTAATTTAAAAGACGAAGAATAACAACTGACTAAAAGGTCAGGAGGTGATAACTTGGGCCAGAATATGAATGACATAAAAAGAAGAATTAAAAGTGTTTCTAGTACTAAACAGATTACAAAGGCTATGGAATTGGTTGCAACTGCTAAGTTAAAAAGAGCTAGAAAAAAATTAGAAAGTTCAAAGCCCTACTACCACAAAATTTATGAAAGCATAAGAGAAATAGTAGAAAATTCTAAAGGTATTAGACACGAATTTATTGAAAAAAGAGAAATAAATAAAACTCTATATATAGTCCTAACTGGAGATAGAGGATTAGCTGGTGGATACAACTCAAATGTATGTAAGCTAACAGAAAGAATAATTGAGGATAAATCTAAGGCAAAACTTATATGTATGGGATCAAAGGGAAGGTCTTATTTTGGAAAAAGAGGATATGATATCAGTTACGAAATGACAGGCATATCGGAAACTCCTGAATTAAGCAACGCTCAGGTTGTTGGAGAAAAAGCAGTAGAAATGTATAAAGATGGTCAGGTAGACGAGGTAAAGATAGTATTTACTGAATTTATTAGTACGATAAATTATAATCCTAGAGTATTAGATTTGCTACCTTTAGCACTAGAAAAAGATGAAGAAGATATGGAAAAATCTGAGGATGTTATAATTTTCAGATATGAACCATCTCCAGAATCTGTCTTGGACTACCTTATACCAAAATATTTAAATAGTGTAATATATGGAGCTAGTATTGAAGCCTCAGCTAGTGAGCAGGGTTCTAGAAGAGTTGCAATGGAAAGTGCAACAGATAATGCAGAAGAAATGATAGATGATTTAGAACTAATGTACAACAGAGCAAGACAGGCTTCAATCACTCAGGAAATAACTGAGATTGTTTCAGGAGCAGATGCTCTTGAATAAAATCGAAAGGATGTGAGATATATATGGCGGAGCTAAACAAAGGAAAAATAAAGCAGGTTATAGGACCTGTAGTAGATATAGAATTTAGTGAAGATAATCTTCCAGAACTTATGAATGCTATTAAAATAGAAATCAATGATAAAATTGTTGTTGTTGAAGTAGCACAGCATACAGGAGATAATACAGTTAGATGTATTTCTATGGATTCAACAGATGGATTTGTAAGAGGAATGGAAGCAGTTGATACAGGAGGACCTATATCAGTTCCTGTAGGAGAAGAAACTCTTGGAAGAATGTACAACGTACTTGGTGAGCCTATAGATGGTAAAGAGCTTGGAGAAGTAAAACAAAGAGCACCTATTCATAGAGAAGCACCATCTTATGAAGATCAGAGTACTAGTACGGAAATATTTGAAACTGGAATTAAGGTGGTTGACCTTATATGTCCATACTCAAAAGGTGGTAAAATCGGTCTATTTGGAGGAGCAGGAGTTGGAAAAACAGTTCTAATACAGGAGCTTATTCACAACATAGCCAAAGAACACGGTGGATTATCAGTTTTTGCGGGAGTTGGAGAAAGAACAAGAGAAGGAAATGACCTTTATTATGAAATGATGGATTCAGGTGTACTTGACAAGACAGCCCTGGTATTTGGTCAAATGAATGAACCACCAGGAGCTAGAATGAGAGTTGGACTGTCGGGACTTACTATGGCAGAACACTTTAGAGATGAAGAAGGACAAGATGTACTTTTATTCATAGACAATATATTTAGATTTACTCAGGCTGGATCTGAGGTTTCTGCACTACTTGGTAGAATGCCTTCAGCAGTTGGATACCAACCTACTTTAGCAACAGAAATGGGACAGCTTCAAGAAAGAATAACATCAACTAAAAAAGGATCTATCACATCAGTACAGGCTGTTTATGTACCTGCTGATGACTTGACAGACCCTGCGCCAGCGACTACATTCGCCCACCTTGATGCTACGACGGTTCTTTCAAGAAAAATATCTGAGATGGGTATTTACCCTGCAGTTGATCCACTTGACTCATCGTCAAGAATATTGGATCCACAGGTAATTGGAGAAGAACACTATAATGTAGCTAGAAGAGTTCAAGAGACTTTGCAGAGATACAACGAACTTCTTGATATTATAGCAATACTTGGTATGGATGAACTTTCAGATGAAGACAAAATAACAGTTTCAAGAGCAAGAAGAATTCAAAGGTTCTTGTCTCAACCATTCCATGTTGCAGAGCAATTTACAGGTACATCTGGTACTTATGTTCCTATAAAAGAAACAATTAGAGGATTTAAGGAAATCTTAGAAGGTAAATACGATGATTTACCTGAACAGGCGTTCTTATTAGTAGGTACAATAGAAGAAGCAGTACAAAAAGCTCAAAAGATGAAAAAAGAAGGAAAAGATTAAAATGTTCCTAAGAAATTTAGGAAGAGAGGTGTAGTTTATGAATAAGGTTAAGCTGCAGATAATAACACCGGGAAAAAAATTCTTTGAAGATGAAGTACAGTTGGTAGTTGTTAAAGGAGTAGAAGGAAGTATTGGAATTATGTATGATCATGAACCTTTTGTGACTCCTTTGGGAATTGGACCAATTAAAATATTAGTAGATAATAAAATTAAACATGCAGCTATTTCTCAAGGTTATGTTGAGGTAATGGAGGAAAAAATTGTTATTTTAGCAGACACAGCTGAATGGCCGGAAGATATTGACATAAGTAGAGCGGAAAGAGCAAAAGAAAGAGCCGAAAAAAGACTTGAAAAAAAAGAAAATCATATGGAGCTTTTAAGAGCAGAGATAGCTCTAAAAAAAGCTATAAATCGTATAGATGTTGCTAAAATGCCGGCAAAACATAAATAATAAAAAAATCGAACTTAAGAAAGTTCGATTTTTTTATTAAATTTATTTATTTTTTTAAACCTAAAATCTCTCTAGCTTCGTCGGGAGTAGCTATTTCTCGACCTAGTTCTGAAGCTATTTTAACGACCTTTTCTACTAATTCTCCATTAGACTTTGCTAATACTCCTTTTGATATATAGATATTATCTTCAAAACCAACTCTTACGTTACCTCCCATAGCCATACCTATCATAGCCATAGGGATTTGATGTCTTCCCATTGCTGCTACAGTCCAAGTAGAACCCTCAGGTATACTATCTACCATAAAAGCCAAGTCTCTAGCTGTAGCAGACATTTGTACTCCTAATACGAAATCAAAATGCATAGGTTTTTTAATGAAACCTTTCTTTTGGAATCTTATGGCATAGTCAATCATACCTTTATCGAAAACTTCTATTTCAGGTTTTACTCCTCTTTCAATTAAAATACGACCAAAATTTTTGATAGTATTTTCTGTATTAATGAAAATTTCATCACCACCAAAATTTAAAGTACCACAATCTAAGGTTGCCATTTCTGGTCCTAATTCAGTAGGCTGAAGTCTTTCTTCGTCGGTCATTCCTACAGCTCCTCCTGTAGAAGGTTGGATTATAACATCAGGACACCTTTTTTTGATTTCATCCATACAAGCCTTAAATCTTTCCTTGTCTTGAGTTGGAGTACCATCATCTTCTCTTACATGTAAATGAATTATGCTGGCACCAGCCTTGTAGGCTGATTCTGCTTCTCTACCTATTTCTTCAACTGTGTAAGGAACACTTGGATTGTGTTCTTTTGTAACCTCTGCACCACTAATAGCTGCAGTAATTATAAGTTTTTCCATAATTAATACCTCCTAAAATTTCTTTGCCAATTTAATTATATATTAAATGAATTCTTATTACAATATAGCCAATATGAAGTTTATTAAGAAAATATAACAAATAAGGAATTAGACTTAGATTTGATATATAGGTAGTTTATAGTTTATAATGTTATAAGAAAATTAAATGGAGACATAAAATGATAGAATGTGGAGTAAAAAAATTAAAAAAATATTTTGGGGCAGACCTAATATTTGAAAATATAAGCTTAGATATTAAAAAAGGGGAAAAAATTGGGGTCGTAGGTAAAAACGGTGTCGGTAAAACCACCCTTATGAAAATATTAGTAAATGAAGAATATGCCGACGATGGAGAGATTTATATAAGAAGTGGATCAAGAGTTGGTTATCTCGAACAAATACCTGACTACGATGACTCTATTATTGGTATGGATATTTTATATCTTGCCTTTACAGATTTATATAAAATCAAAGACAAAATGAAAGAATTAGAAGATAAGCTTAAAGATACACTAGATGACAATCACGACAGAATATTAAAAGCCTATGGTAAAATGGAAGAAAAATACGAACTCCGTGGAGGATATAGGATAGATGAAAAGCTAAGCAAGGTAATTGGTGGTCTTGGAATTGAAAAACTTGTTAAAAGAAGATTTAATACCTTAAGTGGTGGTGAAAAGACAAAAATTATTCTGGGAAAAGTTCTTCTTGAAGAACCGGATATACTTCTTTTAGATGAACCAACCAACCATTTGGATATGAGTTCAGTCGAATGGCTTCAGTCCTATCTAATGGACTACAAGGGAGCAGTAATGCTCATTTCTCACGATAGATACTTTTTAGACAGTATCTCTGAAAAAATAATAGAGATAACTCCAAATGAAGCTCAGATATATTATGGTAATTATTCTTACTATGTAGTTGAGAAAGAAAGAAGATTTTTAGAAATATATAAGCATTATAAAAATCAGCAAAGAAAAATCAATGCTATGGAAGAACAGATAAAAAGATACAGAATATGGGGTAAAAGTAGAGATAGCGATAAAATGTATAAAAGAGCTAAAGAGTTGGAAAAACGTCTTGAAAAAATGGATAAGATGGAGAAACCAAAACTAAACTCTAGAAAGATAAGGTTAAATGCCAATGGAATTAGCCGTTCTGGTTTTAAAGTAGTTACCCTTAAAGATATCACTAAAAGTTATGATAAGACTTTATTTGAAAAGATAAATCTAGAAGTATACTACAGCGACTCTATAGGATTAATAGGAGATAATGGGACTGGTAAGACTACCCTTTTAAAAATTATTGAAGGTAATGAAAGCTGCGACCAAGGAGAAATTAAAATAGGATCAAGAGTAAAAATTGGATATCTAAAGCAAGAAGAAGAATTTCAAAATACTTCTATGGATCTGGTAGAGTACTATCATAGAGAATTGGATATAACCTTAAGTGAGGCAAGAAAGCAACTGGCTAAAGTTTTGTTTACAGGAGATGATGTATTTAAGACTTTAGAGGTTCTTTCGGGAGGAGAAAAAACTAGATTAAAGCTGGGAATACTCCTATACAGAAAAGTAAACCTATTGATTTTAGATGAACCAACCAATCATTTGGATATAGATTCTAGAGAAATTTTAGAAGAAACTCTAACTGAATTTGAAGGTACAATTCTTTTTGTGTCCCATGATAGGTACTTCATCAATAAATTGGCTGACAGAATAGTAGAAATAGAAGATAAGAAGATAAAAACATATAATGGAGATTACGATTACTATAAGATAAAAAAAGCGGAAATCCTAGAAATAGAGGCAGAAAGAAAGAGAAAAGAAAAGGAAGATACAGATAATAAGAAAAAAGAAAGAGAATTAAAAGAAGAAAAATCTCAACTTTCCAAAAATCAAAGAAGGATTTTAGCTCAAGAAAAAGAAAAAATAGAAAGCAAAATAGATAATATAGAGAAATTAGTAGAAGAAATAGCCCTTAGTATGAATAAAAATAAAAGAGATGGGCAAAAATTAAAAGAACTTTATTTAGAAAAAGAAGAATACGAAA
>CAYMUD010000068.1:0-7050 GCA_964393495.1 uncultured Clostridia bacterium
TCTTTTTAAGAAGACCTATAAGTACTCCTAGCCCTGTACTGTCCATGTATTCTATGTTTTCACCGTTAATTATTATATCCTTATTGTCCTCGATTATAATTTTGATTTCTTTTTTTAGTTCTTCGGAAGACATAATGTCTATTTCACCTATAGGAGTCACCTGGTATTTGTCATCTAATAATTCTTTTTTTATTTCTAATCCCATAAAAACCTCCTTAAAAAATTACTTTGGTAGTTGAAACTACTCTATCTCCACTACTCATTTTCATTACTCTTACTCCCTTTGTAGCTCTCCCCATTGTAGAAATATCTTCTACTCCAGTTCTTATTATTATACCTTCATGAGTAATAATCATTACTTCATCATCGGAAGATACTATTTCAGTACCTATTATATCTCCGGTTTTGGAACTTAAACTGTAGGTAATTACTCCTTTACCGCCTCTAGTTTGATTTCTATAGAGTTTAGTTTTAGTTTTTTTACCAAATCCGTTTTCAGTAATTAAAAGTAGCTTTCTTTTATCTTCTTGATTTATAATATTTAATGACACTATTTCGTCATCCTCATACAGATTGATGGATCTTACTCCTGAAGTATTTCTTCCCATAGGTCTTACCTGATCTTCGTTAAATCTTATAGCTTTTCCTTTTTCAGTAACTATTAGAAGATCCTTTTTACCGTTTGTTTTTTTAACTCCAATAAGTTCATCATCATCTTGTAGCTTGACTGCTATTATTCCTGTTGTTCTGTTTGTCTCAAATTCTTTTAGAACAGTTTTTTTGATTTTACCTTTTTTCGTGTTAAAAATCAAATATTGTTCGTTATTTTCTATCTTTTTAATAGGAATCACTGCTGTTACTCTTTCTCCCTGACTTAAAGGAAGTATGTTTATTATAGCTGTTCCTTTTGCTGTTCTCTTAGCTTCAGGTATTTCATATGCTTTAATATGGTATGTTTTCCCTTTATTTGTAAAGAACATCAAATAATCATGAGTAGAGGTTGTAAATAAATCTATTACAAAGTCTTCATCTCTAGTTTTGAGTCCTTTTATACCTTTTCCACCTCTTTTTTGTCTTTTATAAGTATCTTCAGGTATTCTTTTAATATATCCGTGATGAGTCAATGTAATACATACATTTTCTTCTTCGATTAAATCTTCTAAATCTATTTCTCCTATATCTGTTATTATTTTTGTTCTTCTGTCATCACCATATTTTTCTTTTATTTCTTCAAGTTCTTCTTTTATAATATCTAAAAGTAAAGTTTCATCAGCTAAAATTGACTTATGATATTTTATTTTTTCAAGTAATTCTTTATATTCATTATCAAGTTTTTCTCTTTCTAATCCTTGAAGTCTTCTAAGCCTCATGTCCACAATGGCTTTAGCTTGAATACTGGATAATTCGAATCTTTCCATCAATTTTTCTTCAGCATCATTGTAGGAATTTCTAATTATTTTAATTACTTCATCAATATTATCTAAAGCAATTTTAAATCCTTCTAATAAATGTGCTCTGGCCTCTGCTTTATTAAGGTCATACTGTGTTCTTCTAGTCACTACATCTTTTTGATGTTCTATGTAATGATATATCATATCTTTTAGATTTAATGTTTTTGGTTCTCCATTAACCAAGGCTATATTTATAATTGAGAATGTATTTTGAAGTTGAGTATGCTTGTAGAGATTATTTAGTACGATTTCAGGACTGTAGTCTCTTTTTATTTCGACTACAATTCTCATACCTTTTCTATCGCTTTCATCTCTTAAGTCTGTTATTCCTTCTATTTTCTTATCTTTTACTAGTTCAGCTATTTTTTCTATTAGTCTAGCTTTATTTACCTGATATGGTATCTCAGTAAATATTATTTTACTCTTATTGTTAGCCATAGATTCTATATCAGCATCGGCTCTAACTTTTATTTTTCCTCTACCTGTTTTGTATGCTTTTCTTATTTTTTCTTTTCCTACTATAGTTGCACCAGTAGGAAAATCAGGACCTTTTATATATTTTAGAAGTTCATCTATACTTATATCTGGATTTTCTATTTGAGCTATAGTTCCATCTATTATCTCTTTAAGATTGTTTGGTGGTATACTGCTAGCCATACCTACAGCGATACCTGATGAACCATTTGCCAAGAGATTAGGGTATCTAGATGGTAGTACTACAGGTTCTTTTAAAGTTTCGTCAAAATTTAATCTATAGTCTATGGTTTCTTTATTTATATCTCTAAGCATTTCTGTAGTTATTTTACCCATTCTTGCTTCTGTATATCTCATAGCTGCGGCGCTATCACCATCTACAGATCCAAAGTTACCGTGACCATCTACTAGCTGGTATCTTGTTGAGAAATCCTGTGCTAATCTAACCATAGCATCATATACTGCTGTATCACCGTGAGGGTGATATTTACCAAGTACGTCACCGACTATACGAGCACTTTTTCTATGTGCTTTATCTGGTGTTATTCCCAGTTCACTTATTGCGTACAATATTCTCCTATGTACCGGCTTTAGACCATCTCTTACATCTGGCAATGCTCTACTTACTATAACTGTCATAGCATAGTCTAAATATGATTTTTTCATTTCTTTTTCAATTTTTACCGGCCTTACATTTTCTTTTATATTATCTTTATCCATTTTTTCCTCCGATATCTTCTGTCATTATATATCTAAATTACTTACATATTTAGCGTTTTGTTCTATGAACTGTCTTCTTGGTTCTACTTTGTCTCCCATTAGAGTAGTAAATATTTCATCTGCTTCTAAAGCATCTTCTACTTCTACTTGAAGTACAATTCTTTCTTCAGGGTCCATAGTAGTATCCCAAAGCTGCTCAGGGTTCATTTCTCCAAGACCTTTGTATCTTTGAATACCGTAGTTACTATCTCTTCCTACTTCTTCATCTAAAAGTTTTTCAAGTTCTTTTTCTGAATATACATAGTATTCTTTTCTACCTTTTTGAATTTTATAAAGTGGTGGTTGGGCTATGTATATATTTCCATTTTCTACTAGTGGTCTCATATATCTATAAAAGAAAGTAAGTAAAAGGGTTCTTATATGAGCACCGTCTACATCGGCATCGGTCATAATTATAATCTTGCTGTATCTTAATGAATTTAAATCAAAATCTTCGCCTATACCACAGCCAAAAGCTGTAATCATAGATCTTATTTCTTCATAGTTTAAAATTCTGTTTAATCTTGCTTTTTCAACGTTAAGTATTTTACCTCTTAGGGGTAATATAGCTTGTGTTCTTCTATCTCTTCCCTGCTTTGCAGAGCCTCCTGCTGAGTCACCCTCTACCAAGTAAATTTCACATTGGTCTGGATCTTTTTCTGAACAATCTGCTAGTTTTCCAGGTAAAGCCATACTATCTAGAGCATTTTTTCTTCTGGTAAGTTCTCTTGCTTTCCTTGCTGCCTCTCTTGCTTTAGAAGATCTGACTGCTTTTTCTATTATATATTTAGCAACTTGAGGATTTTCGTCTAAAAAGTATGTCAAATGTTCATTGATAGTTGTTTCTACTATTCCTCTCATTTCTGAATTACCTAACTTGGTTTTTGTTTGTCCTTCAAATTGAGGGTCTGAAATTTTTACAGACAATATTGCTGTAATACCTTCTCTTATATCTTCACCTCTTAGATTTTCATCTTTTTCTTTTAATATATTATTCTTTCTGGCATAATCATTTATTACTCTTGTAAGAGAAGCTTTAAATCCACTTAAGTGAGTTCCTCCTTCTTGAGTATTTATATTGTTTGCAAATGTATAAATACCTTCGCTGTATGCATCGGTATATTGTATTGCAAATTCTATTATGTTGTCTTTATTTTCTACTTCTTTATATATTATTTTATTATGAAGAGCTTTTTTATTTTTATTTAGATATTTTACAAACTCTTTGATACCGCCTTCATAGTGGTAGTTTTCTATTCTTTTTTCTGCTCTTTTATCTTCAAGTATTATTTTTACGCCTTTATTAAGAAAAGCTAATTCTCTTAATCTATGTTGTAATGTACCAAAATCGTAATCTATTTCTTCAAATATTTGGTGATCTGCTTTAAAGGTTATTGTTGTACCTTGCTTTTTAGTCTTACCTACTACTTCTAGTTCTGTAGTTTTTGCACCTCTTGCAAATCTTTGTTTGTGAATTTTACCATCTCTATATACTTCAACTTCAAGCCATTCTGACAGGGCATTTACAACTGATACACCAACACCGTGCAATCCTCCTGATACCTTATATGCATCAGAATCAAATTTTCCTCCGGCGTGAAGTACTGTTAGTACTGTTTCTACTGTAGATTTTTTAGTTTTTGGGTGTTCTTCAGTAGGAATACCACTACCGTTGTCCTCTACTTTAACAGAATTATCTTCGTTTATTGTTACGACTATCTCGTCACATTCACCTTCTAAGGCTTCATCTATACTGTTGTCTACTACCTCGTAAACTAAGTGATGCAAACCTCTAGGTCCTGTGGACCCGATATACATACCTGGTCTTTTTCTAACGGGCTCTAATCCTTCAAGTACCTTGATTTGATCTGCCCCATAATTTCTTATTTTTTCTGACATAGTACACCTCTATTCTATTATATTAATTATATTTCCTTGATTTATGTAAAATATTTTTTTCTCTTTTTTTTCTAGCAATTGAAGTAAATCAGAGTCGTCTGTAGATGTTATTATAGTTTGAACATCTTCTATGTATTTAAGAAGATGTGATCTTCTTTTATTGTCTAATTCTGATAAAACATCATCTAGTAAAACTATTGGATTATCCTTTTTTTCTTCTCTAATTATATCAATTTCAGATAGCTTTAAAGCCAGCGCTGCCGTCCTTTTTTGACCTTGAGATGAATAATATTTACTGTTTTTACTATTTATAATTATTTTTATATCATCTAAATGAGGTCCATAAAGGGTTATTCCTCTTTCTATTTCTCTTTCTTGATTTTGTTCTAATTTGATTTTAAATTTTTCTCTTATGTAGTTTAAATCTCCTTCTCTTATATTACCTAGTCCAGTTTTGTATATAATATTTAGTTTTTCCTTTTCTCCTGATAGTTCCCAGTGTATTTTTTTTGATATTTTTTTTATTTTATTTATAAAGTCGTTCCTGTATTTAATTATTTGACTTCCTGTTTCTATAAGGTGATCATCCCATACTTCCAAAAGTCTGTAGTTGTTTTTATTCTCATTTATTTTTTTTAGTAGGTTATTTCTCTGTAAAAGTATTTTTTTATATTTTTTTAGTAAATATTTATATTTTGGTTTTAGTTGAGAAATTTCTATATTTAAAAATTTTCTTCTATCTCCAGGACTACCCTTTATAAGGTCTAGGTTGTCTGGAGAAAAAATTACTATATTTACCATTCCTACTAATTCACTATTTTTTTCCAGGGTTAATCCATTTATTTGGTAATTTTTATTTTTATCTTTATTTATATTTACCTTAATTTTTTTATGGTCTTTTCTTCTCTTAACGCTTATTTTAATATAATTGCTATCCTTTTCGAACATAACTAAATTGCTATCTTTTGAAAATCTAAAGGATCTACCTATAGAAATATAAAAAATAGCCTCTATTAAATTTGTTTTACCTTGAGCATTATCACCTATAAATAAATTTAGTTTTTCATTTAATTCTATACTAATATTTTCAAAATTTCTATAATTTTCCAAATAAAGATTTTCAACGTACAAAGGTATTCCCCTTTATTCTGTTATTATTTTAAATTCTTCATGATCTATTTCTATTATATCATTTTTATATAATTTTTTACCTCTTTGGTATTCTACTTCACCGTTTACTTTAACATTACCGTCGTTTATTCGTATTTTTGCATGTCCTCCTGTTTGAGCTGCATCTATGTATTTTAAAAACTGTTGAAGTTTTATAAATTCATCTTCTATTTTTATTTCGATCATTATTTCTTTCACCTCTATCCTATTCTAACAGGAAGCACCAAATACATAAAGTGGTTTGCTCCTACTAGTCTTACTATACATGGATTCAAGTTTCCTTGGAATTCTAAATATATTTCTTCACTTTGTACAACTTTTAGTAAATCTAAAATATATTTTGAATTGAATCCTATTTTTAATTCTTCTCCTTCTAAATCTATATCTATTATTTCCTCTGCATTTCCGTATTCTGAAGTTGATTCTATGGTTAAATTATCACTGTTTACTTTAAATATAATTAAGTTGTTTTTATCTTCTTTAGCAAGTAGTGATACTCTTTCTATTGAGTTTTTAAATTTACTTGTGTTTAATTTGATTTTTGATACATATCCTTCTTTTATTATGTCTTTATATTTTATAAATTCACCTTCTAAAAGATTAGACATTATCACAGTATCTCCTACTAAGAATGATATATGACTTTCTGAAACCACCATTTCTATATCTTCTTCTAAATCTTCAATAATTCTATAAACTTCTAAAAGAGATTTTGAAGGTATTATAGCTTTACTAGAGCCACTGTATTTGATTTCTTCTTCTTTTACAGCAAGTCTATAACCATCAATTGCTGCAAATACACATTTGTTATCTTCTAATTCCATTAAACATCCTGTAAGTACAGGTTTCATATTATCCTGTGCTGCTGCAAAAGAAGTATACTTAATTAATCTTTGAAGTTTTGTTGAATCTACTACAATAGATTCTCCTTCTTGTATAAAAGTATTGTCAGGATATTCGTCAGCTGAGTTGCATAGTATTACAAAATCTGATTGTTCACATTTTATTTCCATTTTATTATTCTCATCTGTATTTATCTTTACACTGGAACTTGATGGTAGTTTTCTAATAAAGTCATTTAAAAGTCTTGAATTAACTACTATTGATCCTTCTTCTTCTATATTACAGTTTATAGATGTTTTAATACCTAAGTCCAAGTCTGTAGCAGTAAGATAAAGAGTATTATCTCTTGCTTCCAGCAGTAGTCCCGAAAGTATAGGCATTGTTGTTCTTGTAGATACTGCTTTATTTACAATGTTAATTCCTTTTGATAAATGTTTTTGGCTAATTGATAGTT
>CAYMUD010000069.1:0-7045 GCA_964393495.1 uncultured Clostridia bacterium
CTGGTTCTTCTGATTCTTCCGGTTCTTCAACTGGCGCAGTCGTTCCTCCACCACATGCTGTTAGTGAGAATACTAATACTACTGCTAATAAAAAAACCAATAATTTTTTTACCTTTTTCATTTTAAATTCCCTCTCTCTCTCTTTATTTGTTTTTATTTAAAAATTATCACTTAAATTAGGATCAAGTATATCTCTCAATACATCACCTAAGATGTTGAAACATAGCATAGTGACAATTATTGCTACCCCTGGTACTACTATCATATGTGGTGCGTCAAACATATAGTCTCTCCCAGCCGCTACCATTGTTCCCCATTCTGATAATGGAGGTTGGGCTCCTATTCCCAAGTAACTAAGAGAAGCTATAGATAGTATTGCTGTTGCCATTCTCATTGTTGAGTATACTACTATGGGGGCAACACAATTTGGTAGTATATGAATAAATATAATTCTTAAATCTCCAGCTCCAACAGATTTAATCGCTTTTATATAGTCATTTTGTTTGACACTTAATGCTTCCCCTCTAACTAATCTTGCAAATGTTGGTATTGACCATATAGAGATAGCTAATGTTACATTTCTTAAGGATGTCCCTAACATAGCCACTATAAGCATTGCAAGTAATATTCCTGGAAAAGAAAACATTATATCCATAATTCTCATTACCACAGCATCAACTTTAGGATAGTATGCCGAAAACAATCCAGCCATTACTCCGACCGTCATACCCAGTAGTATAGCTGCAAAGCCTACTGTCAATGATATTCTTCCACCGTATATAATTCTTGTCCATATATCTCTTCCAAAATTATCTGTGCCAAGTAAATGAAATTTTGAATATTTTACATTGCCTTCTTCATCTCTTATTGGTTCTCCCTGGTAATCCTCTAATGGTTGCTCGCTTAAACTTGGAGGAAGAAGTCTTTCTTGTAAACTTTGTTTTGCCGGATCATAATTTGTAAAAAAAGGCGCTCCTATTATTATAACAAGCTCAATTACAAGAATAATTAAAGCAATTGTTGCCAATTTATTTCTTAATAATTTTTTTGTTGAATTTTTAAAGTAACTTTCTTTTTTAATATTCTCACTCATAATTATCCCTAACTTTCATAACTTATTCTTGGATCAATTAAGACATATATTATATCTACTAGTAGAGTTATCAAAATAAAGGCAACTGCGAATACTAAAACAGAGCTTTGTACCGCTGGATAATCCCTAACATAAATTGCATTTATCATATATCTACCTAATCCATTAATTGCAAAGACCTGTTCTGAAATCATTGCTCCTCCTAAAAGGGCTCCAAATGTAGTACCGAAAACAGTTATTAATGGTGTAAGGGCATTCTTAAAAGCATGAACCCATATTACAACTCTTTCCTTAACTCCTTTTGCTCTGGCTGTCCTTATATAGTCAGATTGCATTACTTCAAGCATAGCAGATCTACTAAGTCTCATAAATATAGCTGCAATTCTACCACCAAGTGCTATAGATGGAAGAATAATTTGTTTGATTCCTGTGGGTGTATAAAACCAGTGGGTCATACCTCCAGTAGGAAACCACCCTAGTTTAACTGAAAATATCAATATCAACATAATACCTAGCCAAAAGTTTGGTATTGATACTCCAAAGAGTGCTGTCGTTGTTGCCATATAATCTAAAATAGAATTTCTTTTTATTGCTGATATTATTCCTAAGGGGACACCTATAATTACAGCTATTAACATACTACCTATTGTTAAATTCACAGTGTTTGGAAATCTGATTTTTATTTCATCTAATATTGGTTGTCGCGACTGTAAGGAAGTTCCTAAATCCCCATGCAATAATCCTTCTAAATATTTTCCATACTGAACAAAGAAAGGTTCATTTAAACCCAAGTATTCTCTGATGTTTTCTATGTCACTAATAGTAGCAGATTCTCCGGCTAATATTTCTGCTGGGTCTCCTGGAGCTAAGTATAAGCTGCCAAAAACTATAAATGTTATGCCGATAACCATTATTACCATTTGAAATAATCTTTTTGCTATATATTTTTGCATATTTCACCGCCTATTAATATTTATCCATTTACTTTTGGAATGTATAACTTGCTTTAATTAATTCTCACAGTAGAAAAAAACCGTATACAAAAGATCCTATTATTATAAATACTGGATGTACACTTGTAAAGAATACTAAAAATATTGAAGCTGCACCTATTATGTATGTATGTATGTTTTCAAACGAGGTTTTTGCCATAGAATAAACTACACTTGAAATTAATACTACTACAACGGGTCTTACAGCGACCATCATACCAGACAACCAATCACTATTCTTGAACTTGTAATAAATCGAACTTAAGATAACTATTCCTATGGTGCTAGGCAGTATCAATCCTAATGTTGCTATCACTAGTCCTAATACTCCCGAAGTCTTGTATCCAATCATTGCAGCTAATTTTGTTGTAATTGGTCCAGGTAGAGAATTGCCTAATGCATATGCGTCTGTAAATTCTTCGATACTCATCCATTGCAAATTTTGTACAATCTCTCTTTTTATTAATGGTACGGATGCCTGACCTCCTCCAAATCCAAAAAGTCCTGTTTTTAGAAAAGCTAAAAATAATTGTAATAATTTAGTCATCTTTTAAAATCCTCCAATAAATTATTAATTATTTATTAAGACCTTTTTAATAATTATACTAATTATATATATTAAAAATATTTTATCAAGTTTTCATAAGTTTCTTTTCGTAATATTTTTTCCAAATATAATCAATAACCTTACTAAATGCAAGTTTATTTATTTACTTAAAAAACTATTATTTTTTATCAATGAAATTAACTTTCAATTTGAAGTTTTTTTATTTTTTTAAAGTTTTCTACCAGTCCTGGCTTTGAATCTTGTTAATATAATTCTACTGGTTACTTTCAATATGCCATCTATTGAGTAAAGCTCTTTTTCAAGAAAATCATTTAATTCATCGTCTTTATTTAGTAAAGCATGCATATGTAGACTTCCAGTACCTGTCATTTGATATATATCAGTAACATTGTCTTTCTTTGCTAAAGTTTTTCCTATTTCATAAAGTTTTCTAGGATCTGCTTCTATATCAAAAAAAACTGCTATCTCTCTTCCTACTTTTCTTAAATTCATATCTATAGTATAGTTTTCTATTATGCCGCTTTTTTCTAGATTATCAATTCTTGATTTTACTGCTACTCTTGATAATTTAACTTCTTTTCCTATATCAACATAAGATATTCTTGAGTTTTCTAATAGTAGGTATAGTATTTTTTTATCAATTTCATCTACTTTTCTTATGTTCATTTTTACACCTCCTTGTAAAAATAACTTAAATAATAATGTATAATTTTTTTAATTTTCTTATTATTAATAAAGCCCCCTTTAGGGAGCTTGTTTTTTCTACTTATGAGTAACTGGATTTTTATATGAACATGGTATTCCTACAAGACACTTGCCGCAGATGTCTGTAAGTTCCATATCATTATGGTACTGGTCATTTTCCATGCATATACCGTAGCATTTTCTTCTGTCGTATCCATCAAATGTCAATGCTCCAAACTGACATTTACCTACGCATACTCCGCAGGTGCCCTTGTGCTTGTATAGGCAGTTTTCTACTTCTATCTTTTTGTCTGCTTTAACTTTAAGGTTTGTTACCAGAGTTCCTACTCTTCCACAGCATCCTGAATCTGTTATAAGCATATTGTTAATACCGAAGGTTCCCATTCCTGCTATATAGGCTACGTGTCTGTGTGACCACTGACTCATTAGAGTTTCTTCTGAGAAGTTGTGGGTAGCTGGTACTATTGCAGATTTAAATCCTTTTTCTTCTAAATAAACTCTTATTTCTTCGTTTATCTTATCTATCAAGGTATTGGTTTCTATGTATGCTGATGCCCATTGTTTGGAACTGTATTTTCCCTTAATATTTGTCTCAGGAATTGTTTTTTCAAAGGGTATGAAAAATGCTATTATTGATTCTGCTCCAGCTAGTAGATCTTCCGGCATTAAATGATCTTCGTTTACTACTTTTTTTAATTCTTTGAACATTTTATCTTTTGCATCTGCAAATTTTACTATAGGTTCTCTCCATTTTGTATCTAGATTGTTTTCCTTTTGATATTCCGATACATAATTCTTGATTATTTTTTCTATTTCTTTTTTCATGCTTAAATGAACTCCTTGATTTATTCGCTTTTTTCTTTTTTAATAAATTGATCTAATATTATTTAAAATTTAACTCTTATATATATGCTGAATTTTATTTTTAGCTTGGTTCTTTTCAAGAGGTTTATCGTAATAATAGCCTTGTATCATATCACATTTTCCTTTTTTAAGTCTAACTACTTGTGTTCTATTTTCAATTCCTTCTGCTACTACTTTCAGTTTTAAACTATGAATTAAATCAATTAGACTATCCATTATTGCCAAGTTATCTAGTTCTAAAAATTTAACACATAATGACCTATCTAGTTTAACAATATCAAGTGGCAAATAGGTAAGATAACTTAAGGATGAAAATCCAGTGCCAAAATCATCGATAGCAATTTTAATTCCTTTTGTTTTTAAGCTATTTATAAAAGAAATAGTTTCTTGCTTATTCTCAATAAAAATATTTTCCGTAATTTCAATGCATATTAAACTAGGGTCAATACTATACTTGTTAAGTGTGTTTATCAAAAATTCATTGTAATTATGATCTAACATTTGTACCACAGAATAGTTAATGGAAACTGGTTTTAATTCATACCCGTCTTTTACCCATCCAGCCATATCCTGAACTACTGCTTCTGTTATTTTTCTGCCAATTTTCATCATTAGTCCATTATCTTCAGCAATTGGAATAAATTCACCTGGTGAAATATTATACTCTTTTAACCTTAATAGTGCTTCAAAAGCTTCTACTTTTCCCGTATTTATATCTATCTGAGGTTGATAAACCATTTTAAAACCATCATTAGATAGAGCATTCTCCAAGATTTTAATTATTTTTACTTTATTTTTTAACTTAGCATTAATATGTTTTGAAAAAAAGGCGAAATTGTTTTTCCCATTAGCTTTTACTTCATAAAGAGCCATATCAGCATTCATTATCAATTGTTCTATATCTTGACTATCCTTAGGTGACTGTGTAATGCCTATACTTAAGTTGACGTTAACTAATACTTCCCCAATAATAAAATCATCTTTAAACAGATTGAAAATTTGGTTAACAAATGTCTTTAAAGTTATCTCTGCTAAGTTGTTATTAAATAGTATCAAAAATTCATCTCCACCAAAACGAGAAATAAAAACAGCATCATTTGATATTTCATTTAGTTTTTCACCAATATGTTTTAGTACTTTATCTCCAAATACATGTCCATGTGAATCATTAATACTTTTGAAGTTATCTAAGTCAATTAATAGTATACTTATAGAATAGCTATTTGAAATTGCATTTTTTAATTTTTCATTGAAAACTCTTCTATTTGGTAATCCTGTTAAGTTATCGTGCTCCGCAATAAAGGAAATATATTCATTTTGCTTATCAATTTCTTTGATTTTACCAATTAATTTTTCCTCAGATAATTTTAACAAATCATTCTTTTCTTTAATTTTTATATTATATTTTTGAATCTGACTAATATAGTCATAAACTCTAGTTAATAAATCATTTATGGAATGTGTAACTGATTCAAATGGATTGTTTTTTGATAGTTCAAGCTTATATACGTCATCACTATTTACATCTATATTTTTAATCTCATAATCCATTTTTTCCATATTTTTTTCTAATTCTATGAAGTTATCTTTCATTTCAAACAGTACATTTGTTATTTCACCGATTTCATCCTTTGATTTTAAGTATTTTTGTAGAGCTTGATCCTTCTTTTTATTAAATTTGAATTTTGATATATAATGCATGTGTTTTGAAATTAATCTAATAGGCTTAGTAATATTATTTGCAATGATTAGTGCAAGGGAAATTAATATTCCTAATAATACAAAGTAAGTCAGTATAAGTAAATTCATTAATTCTCGCGATTGACCAAGAACTTCTGAACGATTTATAACAGAGATATACTTCCATCCGTTATGAGGTGAAATATATACATTAAATACTTTTCTTTCATTATCTAGTTCTCCTTCATAAGACCCGCCATCATAGGCATCTATGTTTTTAAAAATTTCTAATCCTAATTCTTCAATAGATTTCAAATGCCAATTAGGATTTTTCGGATTATTAATAAACACATTTTTAGGACTTAAAATATTGATATAACCAGAATCACTATAATTAATAGAGTTAATTTTTTCAACTAAGGTATCAAGCTTAATGGTTAGGCTTAGAACTCCCATTATTTCATTATCCTTTTTTACAGCTTTATCTATGCTAAAAACAGTATCTTTGGATACTTGAGTTAAATATGGTTCTGATAAAAATGATTCTTCTTTTTTTAGGGCATTAATATACCATTCTCTTTTTCTAGGATCATATGCTTTGGTTGGATTAAATTCAGGATACTCAATGTAGCTTCCATTCTCTGTACCATAGGATATAAAAGCTATCACATCATGGGTTTCTTTTATGGATTTAAAAAACTCTATAATTCTTTTTTCATTTTCTACAATTTCACTATTTTGAATTTGGTCATCCAAAGTTAAATAATGCCTAACATCAGGATCTACATTTTTAATATCTTCATTCATAGATATCATCTCCATTAAATCTTTCATACGAATTAATACAGATTCATCAACACGTTCTGCTGTCTGCTTAAGCAATACCTGATTCTCTTTTAAATTCTCTTCAAATAACCATTCTTCTGTTGTTGTTTTCAAATAAATGCCTGCTAAACTATATGGAACCAAAAAAGAAATTAATATACCTAAAATAAGCTTACTCTTTATAGATTTTTTTATCTTCATTCGCATACTCCAATACATGGTTTTATTTATTTACCATAAATTCTTGTCTTTATATCTTTCTTTCTAATCAATTTCTTTTTTAATATCTTTATATACACATACTTTATTTCTTCCTTT
>CAYMUD010000070.1:0-7031 GCA_964393495.1 uncultured Clostridia bacterium
ATCTCTCCAATAATCAAGCTCTTCTTCAGGCATACAGCTATCTCTATAATAATAGGAAGGATGAGCTACAAAAATTTTACCTTCTGCTCTTCTTACAATATTCACTACTTCTTCTGGACTCTTAAAAATTAATTTTAATTTCGAATCCTTGAGTTTATGAAAATATTCTCCAATATCTTTGAAAATATTTTTATCTATAAAATAATTTAAAGCTTTCCATCCTCCTCTACTAGGATCCTCTTCATAATTATTAAAATAGTCATCTAGAGATACTCCTCCAAATTCCTTAGACATTAAATCTATAAACTTATAATTGTAATCCAATCTTGACTCATTGTTAAATTTCAATAAATTTAAAAGCTCTTGTGTTCTTTTATAATTGTATACAGTCAGATGGTATTCTCTACCATTGTATGTGCTGGCAATCTCCACTCCAGGAATAAAGAAACAATCATCCTTAAGTTTTTTGTTCTTCATTTTTTCCGAATAATCGATAGTATCATGATCTGTTATAGAAAAGATATTTATCTTTTTTTTATGTATTTCATTTAAAACTTCATCAATGCTCCAAGTGCCATCAGAGGCCATTGTATGCATATGCAAATCTACTTTAATACTCAATCTTTTACCTCACTACTTCAAATTTTCAGGATTTAATCCTTTAAGCTCATCTACTACAAACATACCATCCTTACGTATAAGCACATCATCAAACCAAATTTCTCCTCCGCCAAATTCAGGAGTCTGTATTAAAACTATATCCCAATGAACCTTTGAATCATTTCCGTTAGATGCATCATCGTAGGATTTCCCTGGAGTAAAGTGTATGCTTCCCATTATTTTCTCATCGAATAGTATATTTTCCATAGGCTTTGTAATATATGGATTTACACCTATTGCAAATTCACCTATAAATCTGGCTCCTTCATCAGTGTCTAAAAGTTCATTTATTTTCTCGTTATTGTTTGCTTCAGCTTTTATTATTCTACCATTTTCAAACTCCAAGCGAATATCTTTATATGTAAAACCTTGATAATTTGAAGGTGTATTGTAAGATATATATCCCTTAACTGAATCTTTTACAGGTGCAGTGTAAACCTCACCATCTGGTATATTAGCTTCCCCTGCACAAGGTATCACATTTATATCTTTAATTGAAAAAGTTAAATCAGTTCCCGGTCCTTTTATATTAACCTTATCAGTTTCTTCCATTAATTTAACAAGATTTTCCATTTCCTCTGCCATTTTTGAATAATCCAAGTTACAAACATTATAAAAATACTCTTCAAATTTTTCTAAACTCATATCTGACTTTTGAGCCATTGCATTTGTAGGATATCTGAGCACCACCCATTTAGTGTTATTAACCCTTTCATCCAATCCAGCTTTACCAGAATCCATCATTTCTGTGATCTTTTTTACTGGTATATCACTCATTTCAGAAAAGTTATCCGTTGCAGTAAGAGAAATATAAACATCCATTTCTTTCATAAGCTGAAGATCTACTTTGCTCTGTATATCTTGTTTCTCTTTATTACATTGTAAAATTATCTCTCTTGATATGCTTTGATCTTTTATTTCAACAAAAGGGTATCCTCCTGCTGAATATACTTCCTTTATAAGTTGAAGAGCCAAAGGTTTACCACTTAATCCTCCAACTCTTATAAACACATTTTCTCCTTCTTGTACCTTCGTTGAATACTTCACTAAATTTTTTGCTAATTTTTTATTTCTTTCATCCATTATTTACGCTCCTTATTAAAAATTGACTTACCTGTACATTATATCATTATTAACTTTATTGTAAAACATTCCTTTTACTTTTTCATAATCCTTCGTCATACCCATAATCCACATTAGTTTGGTTATAGCTGATTCTACAGTCATATCGTAAGCTTGAAGGATTTGATGTTTTTTTATAGTTTTCAATCCAACTTCATAAGTTCTTAAGTCGCTTCCTTCTTCAGCTACTTGAGTTGAAATAACAACTATTTTACCCTTTGAAGTTAAAACTCCTAGTTTTTCTAAGAAATTTCTTCTATCCTCAAAAGGAAGTCCTCCCGCACCGTAGCTTTCAATAACAACTCCCTCATATTTTTTGCCTATATAATCTATTACATCAGGATCCATTCCCGGAGCAAGTTTTAATAAAAAAACATTTGGATATAATCTTCCATAAAAAGTAGGATTAACCTTGTTTTTTTTATTGTGAATATAGTGTGCTATCCTGTCATCATCAATAAATGCCGCATATGGGAAATTTATACTTTCAAAAGCATTGAAACTTTTTGTTCTTGTTTTTCTTGCTCTAGTACCTACTATGCCTTTCCCATCAAATACAATATATACCCCTTTAACATCATCTTCTAAAGCAAATCTAATAGCGTCTTTCAAATTCTTTTTAGCATCTGTTGTATCAAGATTTATTGGCTTTTGAGAACCTGTTAGTATAATAGGTTTATCAATATTTTGAATCAAATATGATAAAGCTGCTGATGTATATGCCAATGTATCGGTACCGTGGGTAATCACAAATCCATGATACAAATCATATTTTTCTTTAATAAAATCAACTATTTCCAACCAATGTTCCGGTTGAATATTAGTACTATCTATATTCAACAGTTGATATGTATCAATTTCACAAAGTTCATCTATATTCTTTAAATAATTTAGCATTTCATAAGGTTTTATCGTAGGAGTAAGACCATTTTCTGATATAGTACTTGCTATAGTCCCTCCTGTTGAAATCAATAATATTTTTTTCATCTATTCCCCTCCAATATTTTTTCTAAATCCTCAGGCAAGGGAGCTTTTACAGAGACTATTTTTTTACTCCTAGTACTTTCAAAAATCATTTCTAAACAATGCAAAGCCTGCCTATCAATTAATTTACTAGTTTCACCATAAAGTTCATCTCCTAGTAAAGGATGATTTAGATAAGCCATATGAACTCTAATCTGATGAGTTCTTCCTGTCTCCAGTTCAACTTCTACCAAAGATAAATTGTTTTTTAATTCTTCTACTACTTTATATTTAGTTTTGCAAAAGTCTCCTGAATCCATTACATTTCTTTTAATATTTTCCCCAGAAGCCAATCCTATAGACTTACTAATTTCTCCTGCTTCTTTTTCAAAATATCCTTCCACTATTGCAAGGTATTTTTTAGTGACTTTATTTTTCTTCATTTCTCTCATCAATCTACTTTGACCGTAGGAGTTTTTAGCAAGTAAAACCACTCCCGACGTATTCATATCTAATCGATTGACAAACCTAATCTTTCTCTTAATATCCTTGCTTTTAAAGTAAGTCACTACTCCGTTAGCTAGGGTATCTTTTCTCTCTTCCTTAGAGGGATGAACAAGAATATATGCAGGTTTATTTAAAGCTAAAATATCCTCATCTTCATATAATATATCAAGGTCAATGTTATTTCCTTTATATATGTTTTCTTCATCTTCGAAATCTACTCTTAGAATATCATCTATATAAGTGTTCTTATCTAACTTGGCTTTTTTATCATTAAGATAAATATTCCCACTATCTTCTAATTTTCTCATAAGTCTATTTGAAAAATAAAGTTTTTCAGCTAATACTTTTTTTATTTTATCTCCATGTTTGTCTATATAAAACTCAAAACTATCATTATTCATATCTACCTCATTGATATTTTTATTGTTATCTTATATTATATAATAAAAGATACATTCTTATTATATATTTAATACTGAATTCTTACAAATAAAGAGAGGTAATATATGTCCAGTAAAACTATTAACATAATAAAAAATTCTAAAAAATATTCATTAGAAATAGCAGAACATTTAAAAAAAGAATTAGGAAACTACGGATACAAAGCTAGCTACGAATTTGACCCAGAAGCTGAATTATGCGTTTCAGTAGGTGGTGATGGCTCCTTTTTGAAAAGCGTAAGGGACAATAATTTTCCAAAAATGCCTTTTATAGGCGTAAATACAGGAACATTAGGATTTTATCCAGAACTTTCCCCTAAAGATATAGATTTTTTTGTTAAAGAATACAATCGAGGAAATTATTCCTTAAATAAATTAAATCTACTAAAAGGAGAAATTTATTCAGAAAACTGCACTAATGAAATATATGCTATTAACGATATCTCTCTAAAAAACGAAATTTGTAAAGCAATACATCTAGATGTATTTATAGACGGTAACCACCTTCAAACCATAAGTGGAGACGGTGTTATTATTTCTACACCTATGGGTTCTTCTGCATACAATTATTCTGCAGGTGGCTCTTTAGTATATCCATCATTAAATACAATGCAAATAACACCTATATCGCCTTTAATCTCCAACGCATATAGGTGTTTAAGTTCCGGAGTTATTGTCCCTCCAAAAACCAAAATTATAATTAAACCTGAGCTAGATTATATGGATTCTGCAGTTTTGTGTGTTGATGGTGAAAGTTGCATTATGAACAAATTAGAAAAATGCAATTTTTTCATAAGCGACAAAACAATCACCATCCTATCACTTGGTACTTTTAACTACTGGAAGGTTATTAAAGAAAAATTCCTTTAATTTTATATTATTGCTTCTGCTTTTTCATATTCATCAAATTTTCTTCTTTCCAAAAATTCTTTAGCGGATTGTGGAAATAATGTGTAGGATAGTACATCTTCCATTGTATTCCATAAATCTCCTAATTCTTTCTTAGCCTTTGGTAGTTCATCTTCTAGAAGTTCTGCCGGCCTTACATCTATAGTTTTTTCATCACCTATAATTTTATTTTTTATTTCTTCATTTATTTTTCCAGGTGCTCTACCATATTGGCCTTTAAGATATTTCTTAATCTCTGTAGGAACTGCTGAGTATCTTTTTTTGTTTAAAACATTAAATACCGCCTGAGCACCTACCATTTGACTCATCGGAGTTACTAGAGGTGGGTATCCTAAATCTTCCCTTACCCTAGGAACTTCATTTAATACTTCCTCAAATTTATCCTCAGCATTTAAACTTTTTAACTGTGATAATAAATTAGAAAGCATTCCTCCAGGTATCTGATAAATCAATGTTTTTGGCTCTGTCATCAATACTTTAGGGTTTAATATTCCTTCTTCAAGATATTTGTCTCTTATATCTTTAAGATATAAAGCTACATCTTCTAAGATATCTAAATTTAAACCTGTATCTCTTTCTGTATCTTTAAATACAGATACTATGGTTTCTGTTGGAGGTTGGGATGTTCCTGAACCAAAAGGTGACATAGCTGTATCAACAATATCTACACCAGCTTCAGCAGCTTTTAGCAAACTCATTTCCCCTGTTCCTCCTGTGCAGTGATTGTGTAATTCTATAGGCAAATCTGTTACTTCCTTTATAGCTTTTACATATTTATAAGCTTCATATGGTACTAATATACCTGCCATATCCTTAATACATATAGAATCAGCTCCAGCTTCTTCTAAGTCTTTAACTAATTCTGTATAATAGTCTAAAGTATGAATAGGACTCTTCGTATAAGAAATAGCCACTTGGCATTCCGCTCCATATTTTTTTGTTAATTTAATAGATTTTTCCATATTTCTTACATCATTAAGAGCATCAAACACCCTAATAATATCTATACCATTTTCTACAGACTTTTTTATAAATTCTTCAAGAACATCATCAGAATAATGTCTATAACCTAAAATATTTTGACCCCTTAAAAGCATCTGCAATTTAGTATTTTTTATATATTTTCTTATAGTTCTCAATCTTTCCCAAGGATCTTCATCTAGATATCTAAGACAAGAATCAAAAGTAGCTCCGCCCCATATCTCTAGTGCATGAAAACCAACCTTATCCATTTTTTCTAAAATAGGAATCATTTCTTCTGTTTTCAATCTAGTTGCTATAAGCGATTGATGACCATCCCTTAATGTAGTATCTGTAATTTTTAATTTACTCATGTGAACTCCTTTCATTATAAAAATTAATTTATTTTTATTTTTTAGTCTAATAATTCTTATTTATGCTTTATATACTATTTAAAGTTAAGTAAACTATTGATTTTCTTAATAAAATAATGTATAATCTTTATTAAGAATCGACTTTATGATACCATTTAAGTCTATCTTTGTAAATACATTATATTATCCATACTTAGATTTTACTTAAATTATATTAAGTAAAATTCTATATTATTTTATATTGTGAGGTGAATTATGGATTATACAGATTATAAAATTATTTCATATTTGCAAGACGACGGAAGAATTTCTATGAAAAATTTGGCAAAAGAAATATCTCTTAGTCCTCCGGCCACAGCTGAAAGAGTTAGACGCTTAGAGGAAAACGGTACTATTAAACAGTATAAAGCTATTATAGATTCCGAAAAAGTTGGAAAACCAATAAGAGTTTTCATTAACGTAGATATGAAAGCTGATAAGCAAAACAAATTCTTGAAATTCGCACAGGAATCCGAAGAAATTGTAGACTGCTTCCATGTAACAGGACCATACAGTATGATATTAATGGCTCATCTAAAGGAAATGTCTCATTTAGAAGAACTTGTAGGAAAGGTTCAAATGTTCGGGAATACAGAAACACATATCATAATGTCAAGTCCAATAGAAAATAAACCTATTTAAAAAAACCGGCCTAGCCGGTTTTTTCTTGTCCTTTGTTTTTTATTTTATATTTAGTTTCTTCCTGAATCATAACAAAAAATCCCACTAATAAAAATATATCACCTATACTGACTGCTTTTTTAAAAGGATAAGGATCCTTTAAAATAAATATATCACCTAAGAAGTTAAATTTTGTACTGCTGCTCATAAGTATATGTATTAAATCTTTATTATCCTTTAGATAAACAAAATTTTCCCAAGAATTAGACATATTTAAAGGAACCCTTACAGGCATTTTCATTCCATTTAACAAAATAACTGTAAAATTTAATAGAGTTCCTAAAAAAAATATTTTCATATACTTTTTTTCCAAATTCAAAACTATTCCAATCAAAATTAATTGGTAGGAAATACAGTGAATCCATATAAAATACTC